>CAJXRC010000011.1 GCA_913058405.1 uncultured Colwellia sp.
CGGAGATGTGTATAAGAGACAGTATTCATATTTTGTTCAACAATACTGCTGAATAAACCAAAAGGAGAGTTTTTATTAATATCACTGCTCAGTTTTAAAATATCATCTTGATGTTCGATAAAGGCTGATAGACTTTGTTCAAGAAATTGTTGTAAATAGTCTTGATTATCATTGCCATAAAAGCATATAAGTCGCTTCAAGAGCGTATTAGTCAATAATGATTGACGCTCACTAGTTTCTTCTTCACTTATAATTTGAATTAATATGCTACGCGTTTTATCTTCATCTGTTTTTGAATCAACTATTTTAAACTCTTGATTCGCTATAACTAATTCTCGAATATAATCCAAGTTTACATAATGACTTTTGGTAGTGTCATATAGACGACGGTTTGGATATCTTTTAATTATGATCAACGGTAACCCCGGTTGGTTATTAATTTTTACTTTCGCTATGGTACGAACAGCTTAAAAGAAGCATTCTTTGTTAGTAGTATATCAGACATACCATCGATAAAAAAAGCGACCTTTGTGGCCGCCTTTTATATTAACTTAACAAGTAAATGCCCAAAAAAGGATAAATATCTATAACAACTCAACAGCTATATGCGTTTTTTCACGTAACTGCCAGGAGCAGCTTCAATACTTGAATATTTTTTTGAACCTTGCTTGCGTGCAGTAACTTGTTTGCCTGATTGAGGAGCTATCCAATTTTCCCAATCTGTCCACCAAGAACCTTCTTTTTTAGTAGCACCTTCAAACCATTGTTCTGCAGAGTCCGAAAGTTCATCGTTAACCCAATGCGGATATTTACCGTGATCTACAGAATTAATAACGCCAGCTAAATGGCCAGAACCAGCTAAAACAAATTTTGTCGGGCCAGAAAAAGCCTTAGCTCCTTTATATGATGCTTGCCATAATACAATATGGTCGGCAATAGTCGCTAAGAAATAACTTGGTGTGGTGATCTTACTTAGTTCAATTGGGACACCTTCAACTTCAACAGCACCATCTTTTATCAAGTTATTCTCTTGATAAGTATTGGTCATATAAAAATCAAAGGTTTCTGCTGGTAAATTTGAAGAATCACTGTTCCAATATAAGATATCAAATGGTGCAGGATCTTTACCTTTTAAGTAGTTATTAACAAAGTATGACCAAAATAAACTGTTTTCACGAAGCATACTGAACGCTAAGCCAAGCACACGACCATCTAGTATCCCTTTTTCTTTGATATTCTTTTTCAAGAAAGGCAACATTTGCTCAGAAAGATAAACACCAATTTCACCTGGCTCATCAAAATCGAGTAATGTTGTCAAAAAGGTCAATGAATTTATCCGTGTATCACCTTTTGCCAATAAATATGATTGAGTTGTTGCTAACAATGTTCCACCGATGCAATAACCTACAACATTCACTTTATTCGATTTTGTGACTTGTTCAATAACATCAAGGGCTGCGATTGGACCTTCTTTCATATAGTCATTAAAACCCTTATGAGAAAGTGTCGCGTCCGGATTTATCCATGAAATTACAAATACCGTATGCCCTTGAGCTACAGCCCACTTAATAAGGGATTTTTGCTCATCCATGTCTAAGACATAATACTTATTAATAAAAGGGGGAATAAACAATAAAGGCACTTCATTAACTTTTTTAGTGCTTGCTTTGTACTGTATTAGTTGAATTAAATCATTTTGGTAAATCACATCACCAGGGGTGTAAGCTAAAGTCTCTCCTAAAGTAAATGCATCAGTATCTGTTTGTGAAATTCTAAGCGCATCAGCAGGACTTTTCTGTAAGTCTTGCATAAAATTTTGCAATCCCTTGATAAGGTTTTCACCTTTAGACTCTAGTATATCGCGGCAAACTTCAGGATTTGTTAAGGCATTATTAGTTGGAGAAACAGAGTTGATATATTGTCGGGTATAGAACTTAATTTGTTCTTCAGCCTTGGGATCATCAAAATGTAGGCTATCAACCATTTCTTGCATCATGTTTGAATTTAAAAGATAGGACTGCTTTAAATAGTTATAAACAGGATTTTCAGACCATTCACTGTCATTAAACCTTCTATCATTACGCTCTTCAGAAACCACTGGATCAACTTTTGTACCAAGCAATGCTTTAGTTGCGCTTTGCCAAAGTTCAGCTTGCTGATTCATAAAAGACATCTGTTTATTAAATAACATCGCTGTATCAACTTTTACTCCTTTAGATAAAAGTTGAGATAATTTCTCTGAATCCATCATTGAATTTAAGCTTTCTGTATCAGAATCACTTAAAACCTGCTTGACCATGGTGTTAAATACTTCTGAATATTGCTCTAAAAAATCAATTACTTCATTTTGCTGACTCGATTCCATAATATATCCTTGTAAATGATTTGGTTATAATTCATTCGCTTTAAACTGTTAAAAGTTGAGATATTTTTAAATTCTAATAAACAATTTACAAACAATAATAATAAGATACAAACTTATTTGATAATTATCTGTTTGAACAGCCTTGCCTCAACCTTATGATAAAACACAGTGTACTTGTCTAATAAGCAACCAACACTAAGGATACCTTTATTTTTGATGCGGTGCAGCAAGAAATTATTGACCAATTTGATTTTGCTAGGTACACTCGCTTTAAATACGGATGCTGCGCTGCAATATAAAAATAAAAATTGGAACCTTAATTAACGCTAAATAATGAAATAGGAACCTTAATTAACTATAACGTAAACTGTTCAACCGGTAATATTAGTGTATTTGATTCTGTAAAACACTTTAATAGCAAGTTGATTAAGTTCTTTCCCACTCAGCGAGAATTAAAAGCTTTAGAGGCAATGCATTGATTGTTGAGAATGGTTATTCCCTTATCAAAATCAATAAAGCTGCATATAAACCTTTTAAAATCGCCCTTGGGAGCTCATTGATAAACTGATAACATCACAAGATTAATGAAATATAGAATAACTATATTTAACAAGTTTTGTTTGTTCTAAGCTCAACAATGTAGCTCTGCGTAGGGAAGAAATTTAATCAAATTGGTATAAGATCAATACGAAAGTTAAGACCCGTTGAAAGCTTATTTGAAGGATAAAACACATGATGTATCAAACCTACGACCTCTATAGTCGCTCCGCCGAACTGATGAATGGTTTTATCAAAGTGAATCAACAATTGCTCACTCATCCATTTAACCCATTTTCAAATACCCTAGTGGGAAAAAGTATTAATGCAGCACTCGACAGTGCATACCACCATACAAAAACTTACGATAAACAGCCTTTTGATATCAAAACATCAGTAATTGACGGTGAAACAATTAACATCACCGAACAAATTCTTGTCGAAAAACCTTTTTGTAATTTAATTCACTTCAAACAAGATACCGAGGTCAAACAACCTAAACTGTTTTTGGTTGCTCCGCTTTCGGGTCATCATGCAACCCTACTCAAAGCAACAATAGAACGTTTAATTGTAGATCATGATGTGTATATTACGGATTGGTTAGATGCGAAAAATGTTCCTTTATCTGAAGGATCCTTTGGTTTTGATGATTACGTAACTTACGTGATCGATTTTATGAAAGAAATTGGCGAAGATACGCATGTCTTAGCCGTTTGCCAACCTGCAGTTCAAGCCCTAATAGCAACAGCTGTATTGGCTAAAGAAAAAGATCCAGCAACACCTAAATCTCTTACAATAATAGCTGGCCCAATTGATACTAGTATCAATCCTAACGAACTCAATAAATATGCCAGTAGTAAAGATTTAAAATGGTTTGAAAATAACGTTATTATGACAGTGCCTAATCGCTTCCCCGGTGCAGGGCGAAAAGTTTACCCTGGCTTTATCCAGTTAAGCTCTTTTATGGCGATGAATATAGAAAACCATATAACTAAACATACTGATTATTTTGGCCATGTTTTTCACGGAAAAGAAGATAAACAAGAAAGCCATCGTGATTTTTATGACGAATATCTAGCGGTATTAGATCTTAACAGTGAGTTTTATCTAGAAACCCTCGATCGCGTTTTTATTAATCATGATTTAGCTAATGGCAAAATGACTTATCATGGTGAGCTTGTAGACTTATCAGTAATCACTGATACAGCATTACATACCATTGAAGGAAAAAACGATGATATTTGTTCGTTAGGACAAACCCAAGCAGCACAAACTTTATGTTCTGGCATCCCAGAGCAAAAGAAGTTGGATCAAGTTTTTGATGGTGTTGGTCACTTTGGAACGTTTAGTGGCTCTGCTTTTCGCGAAAGAATAGCACCGAGTATTGCAGAGTTTATTCAAAAGCATAAATAACTCTTCTCTGAGAGAAGTAAGTTATTAAGTAAATAAAAAGTAGGCTTGTTATCAAACCTACTTTTTTATTTTATCATTAATAAAAATCAACTATCTTGCTACCCAACCACCGTCTAATACCATGGTTTGTCCTGTCATATTTTTAGCGACATCACTTGCTAAATAACTTACTGAACCACATATTTCTTCTATATCGATAAATGCTTTTTTCGGCATTGGCGCCAGCATAATGTTATTAACAACTTCTTCTTCACTAATACCATGCTCTTTCGCCGTATCTGCAATTTGCTTCTCAACCAACGGAGTTTTTACATAGGCAGGACAAATAGTATTGATAGTAATATCTTGATCACCTGTTTCTAACGCAATCACTTTAGAGAAACCTATGATGCCATGCTTAGCGGCAACATAAGCACTTTTGTATGGAGAGGCGACTAAGCCATGCAAAGAGCCAATATTAATAATACGACCAAAATTATTTGCTCGCATCAAAGGTAATACCGCT
The DNA here is from genome assembly GCA_913058405.1 of uncultured Colwellia sp. Classification (GTDB taxonomy): domain Bacteria; phylum Pseudomonadota; class Gammaproteobacteria; order Enterobacterales; family Alteromonadaceae; genus Colwellia. The sequence continues at coordinate 4,821 of CAJXRC010000011.1, forward strand.
TTAGTCATCATTGCAGGACCAACGAGTAGTACATTGGTAATCAATTGCCATTTATCTGCGGGAAACTCTTCTAATTTAGAGACATATTGAATACCTGCATTGTTGACTAATACATCAATGCGGTTATTAAACTCATCCGCACGAGCAATAACATTATCAATATCAGCTTGCATAGTAACATCAAGTTTAAACGCTAATGCATCTCCTCCTGACTGGTTAATACTCTGTGCTACATCTTCAGCCACAGATAAGTTAATATCACTAATAAGGATTTTATATCCTTGTTTAGCTAAATCTTTTGCTATTCCTAAGCCAATACCACTGACAGAACCCGTTACTAAAGCCGTTTTTTTAAGTGTCATATTTTATTCCATTAGTTTGTTTATATTCTAAACAGAATATAACGATAGTTTGTTAATGTTAACTAAACACTGCAATTATTTACTTGTTAAGTTCACGTTTAAGCGTAAATAGCCTAAAAGAGCCAAAACAAAATAAAGAATAACTTATAGCAAAAAAGTTATATACGAACACATCGCTCACTTATCAACCAGTTGTCGCATACAAAAACAACTCAGCCTATAATGAATCGTAACTCCCCCATTCAAGCCAAATAAAAGTCGATTTAATTTAAAAATATAAAATTTAATTTTTTACGTACTACGACTAAAGTTAATTAGTTGAATGATTCAGCTTGATATATGATAAAAAATGAGCAAATAGCTCAAAAAATATAAAATTTAGAAACCTCTATGTACAAATATAAAATATAACAAGGAGCACAGTTATGGGACGCATTGCATTAGTAACAGGCGGAACTCGTGGAATAGGCGAATCAATTAGCATTATGCTAAAAGATAGTGGTTATACTGTCATCGCTAACTATGCTGGTAATGATCAGGCAGCTCAAGAGTTTACAGAGCGAACAGGTATTCGAACTTCTAAATTTGATGTCAGTGATTTTGAAAGTGTAACTAACAGTATTAACGATATAGAGTCTGAAATTGGGCCAATCGATATTCTTGTAAATAATGCAGGGATCACAAGAGATGGCACTATGCACAGGATGGACTTTGAGAAGTGGAATGCCGTTATTCAGACCAATTTATCCTCTTGTTTCAATACTTCTCGTGCAGTTATTGAAGGTATGAGAGAACGATCATTTGGACGTATTGTTAATATAGGTTCAGTTAATGGTCAAGCAGGTCAGTATGGCCAAGTAAACTATGCAGCAGCTAAATCTGGTATTCACGGTTTTACTAAAGCATTAGCACAAGAAGGAGCAGCAAAAGGTATTACGGTCAATGCGATTGCACCAGGTTACGTTGAAACCGATATGGTTCGAGCAGTACCTGAAGACGTTTTAGCCAAAATTGTCAAAACAATACCGGTAGGACGCTTAGGCCAACCAGAAGATATAGCGCGTTCAGTACTATTTTTAGTCGCTGATGAAGCAGGTTTTGTTACTGGCTCAACCTTATCTATCAATGGCGGTCAGCACATGTACTAAGGATAAAAGTATTATTTTAAAACTTTTATCACGCTAACGTAGATGAGCAATCATCTACGTTTTTATTTAACACCTTAGCCCTCTCGCCATTTAACAAATAATAATACCAATACTTTCAATAACTCAAGAGATAAAATCTTTCTCGTTTCTGATTACCCTTTTGAAACAAAACTCAGCTCTTCTGCTCACAGTTAGGCTTAGCTAGATAAAGAAAATAGGCTGATGAGATACCAGCAGAAGCAAATATCATACACATCACCATGATTTGATATCTTGCGGCAATAAAAGGCGAAACCCCTGAGAGGATTTGTCCTGTCATCATACCAGGCAAAGAAACTATTCCCACCGCTAAAAGCGCATTTACATTGGGGATCATCGATGCTTGAAACGCAACATTTCGAGCTTGTTTATAGTTCACCTTATTCGTCAGTTCAGAATAAAAACGCTCTCCAGACAAACTAATACTGTTCATGCTACTAGCGAAAACCATACCTGCAAGGGGAATAAGTGTTTGGGCGTGATACCAAGGTGAGAGTTGTAATACACCTTGGGTGATAATTAATAAAGTTAGTACACCGCTGAGTGATATAGCTAATACCGCGCGCTGAAAAAGTTGTCTCTTAGGCGCTTCAATATTATTTAAGGCTATCCAGCTAGAAAATAGCACCATAATGATTAATAGGACTAAGACTAACCAAGCACTATTCGACTCAAATATATAACCGAGAAAAAAGCCCACTAATAATAATTGCACCAGCATACGAGCAAGAGCATGAAGTGTTCTTTTTTGTGGTAACGACCAGCTAAATTGAATAAATATTACCGCTAGTACCGGAATAAAAGCCAGGGCTAACTGTGGTAATTCAATTATGTTTAATGTCTTTTCTATCATTTATATTACTTTCAGTTTAGGGGAGCTCAATCGTTGTGATATTTTCAACCATTAATTGCACGGTGCGTTTACCACGAAATTCATTAACATCTAATCTATAAGCCAAATGCACCTGTTTTGCTTGAGTATTTGGCCAAGCCTTAACATCCACATTAAAGGCAATACCGTCAAATACTTCACCCTGTTTTTCTACCACAAGTTTAAGGTGTTTTTCACCTACAATCCGTTGCTGAACTAAAGTGAAATTATCATCAAATAATGGTTCAGGGAAGTTTTGTCCCCAAGGCCCCGCATCTCTAAGTTTCTCGGCAAAGTCTAAGTTAAGATGCTCAAGAGGAAGCTCACCATCAGATAAAATAATACTTTGTAAATCTTCTTCTTTTAACCACTTACCTGCTAATTCATTGAATAGCTGCTGAAAACGTTCAAAATCACTTTGTTTTATTGATAAACCTGCCGCCATTGCATGACCACCAAATTTACTAATAATATCAGGATGCTGACTATCAATATGTTCTAATAAATCTCTAATGTGCAAACCTGGAATAGAGCGTGCTGAACCTTTAATCTCTCTATTCACATCACCAATAGAATCATCGTCTTTACCCGTAGCAAAAACAATACAAGGTCGATGAAATTTTTCTTTTAATCGGCCAGCGACAATGCCAATAACACCTTGATGCCAATCTTGCTGATAAAGTGCGATAGCATTAGGCAAATTATTTTCATCAAACTTGAGTGAAGTAAGTACTTGCTCAGCTTCAATTTGCATACCCTGCTCTATCTCTCGGCGAGTTTTATTAAGATCATCAAGCTCCGCAGCCATCACTCGAGCACTCGATAAATCATTAGCAAGTAAACAGTTAATGCCATAAGACATGTCATCAAGACGTCCTGCGGCATTAATTCTTGGACCTAAAGCAAAACCAAAATCACTGGCAACGAGCCTTTGCTGATTTTTATTCGCTATTTCAATAAGCGCTTGAATACCCGGTCGAGTTTTTCCGGCACGAATACGTTTCAAACCTTGTTCTACTAAAATTCGGTTATTCGCATCAAGTGACACCACATCGGCCACAGTTCCTAAAGCAACTAAGTCTAATAGTTGAGCGATATTAGGCTCAGCAATACCCTGCTCAGTAAAATAGTTTTGCTCACGGCAATACTTTCTTAAAGCCAGCATTAAATAAAAAGCCACCCCCACGCCGGCAAGAGCTTTGCTCGGGAAGTTACAACCATGTTGATTAGGGTTAACAATAGCATCAGCATTGGGTAATGAGTGTCCCGGTAAGTGATGATCCGTAACAATAACCTGCATACCTAGATCTTTGGCGCGCTTAACACCAGCAATACAGCTGATACCATTATCCACTGTTATCAGCATTTGCGCATTTTGTTGCGCGGCAATATCAACAATTTCAGGGGTTAAACCATAACCATATTCAAAACGGTTTGGCACAATAAAGTCATGATTACTACTGTTAAACAGGTTCAATGCAGTCATCATCAAAGCAGTGCTCGTAGCACCGTCGGCATCAAAATCACCAACAATAATAATACGTAATTTATTTACTAACGCGCCATGCAATAACTGACACGCTTTATCCATGCCCATAAGCGCTGTTTCATCGACCATACCTTGTAGATGAGCAACATTAAGTTCAAGCTCTTGCGCCGATTTCATACCACGACTAGCATAAATTTGTTTTATGATTTCGGCTAGGTTATTAGGTAAGTGGCTGGTAGCTACTTTCTCTCGGCGAACAATTGTTTTACTCATACTATTCGGTCTCAGTTTTGCTGGTGATAGTTATATACCCGTTACCAATCAAGATGCATGTTTCAGAGTGCTTGAGTAATTTCAATTCAAGACGCTGTGATGAAATAATGGTTATTCCCTTATAAATCACAGCAACGATCAAGTGATGTTGCTCAAGCGCTTCTTCGATGGGTTTTAAATGACTTTATACGGCGTCAAATAATCAAAGCACAGAATAACTATACTTAAATTATCTTCCTTGCCTAAAGTGATTTAATTCCCACTGAAACCCTGCACTTTGAATGGTAACGGGTATAGCTGTGATAACGCTTTATAGCTTATTTTTACCATAAAAAAAGCACTTGGTGAAAATCAGCAAGTACTTTTTACGGTTTATCTATATCGACAATGAATTGTAGATTAAGTATTTTTCAGCAATTCTTCCAATTGCGCTGGTGGTTGGTAACCAGGAATCATCATGCCATTTGATAAGATAATCGCTGGGGTGCCACTAACACCAATTTGACGACCAAAATTAAACTGAGCCTCAATTGGAGCTTCACAAATTCGATACGCAACACCAGTACCCGATTTAGCTTTAGTTAACGCTGTGGCATTATCTTCACTACACCACACTGAACGTAAATCTTTAAAACCTTGGGTTAAGTTCCCGCTTTGATCTTTAATACCTGCTCGTGGATAAGCTAAATAACGAAAGGTGATGCCGCGAGCATTATAGTCTGCCATTTGCTCGTGCATTTTACGGCAATAACCACAGGTAATATCAGTAAAAACTGACACCACGTATTTTTCATTCTCAGCTTTATAAACAATCATGTTATCTTCAAAGTTTTTCACCCCTTCTAGACGCACTTTAGCTAAGCTCTCTTCGCCTATGTCTTTCACGGTAGAGCCTAAATTGTAGACTTTTCCTTGAATAAAAAACTCACCATCATAACTCGCATAAAACAAACCTTGGTTGGTAACAAGTAAAGCAATGCCTGGTAATGCTGTTTCTTCAACTTTAACAACAGTTAACCCTATAGAGCTGTTAATTTTTTCTTTTAAAAAATCTGCATCAAGCACCGTTTTATCACTTACGGGCTTGGCCAATATAGTAGGTACATTGGTTTCTTCTGCTGCATTCACGTCTTGCAACAATAGAGGTAAAGTGAGTGTGGCAAGTACAGCGCTAATAATAAATGTTTTAAACATAATGATTCCTAACAACTTCCTAACAGCTTTCGAATAAATGAAAGCAATAAATCGATAATAATGAGTCTAATGGTCATATACCTAAGCCACTTGAAGATGCATCTTCAGGTAGCTTGGGTCTATTCATATGAAGAGACCTAGTTATACGCAAGGAAATTACAGCCATGAGAGATTATTTGCAACTTAAAATAACCAGGAAATTGAATTAACTTGTAAACAAAGATAATTGTTTTTGCTAAAATCGCACCTAATAGTAGTTCGTATTGAAATAAAAATTGGAAATAGCATAATGAAAATTGGTTTATTTTATGGCTCAACCACTTGTTACACTGAAATAGTTGCTGAAAAAATTCAGGGAATAATGGGTGCCGACTTAGTTGATATATTCAATATAAAAGATCAACCATTAGCAGACTGTCTTGATTACGACTTTATTATTTTAGGTATTTCCACTTGGGATTTTGGCGAGTTACAAGAAGACTGGGAATCAATGTGGAGTGATATAAATCAAATAGATCTCTCAGATAAAATTATCGCTTTATATGGTATGGGCGATCAAGTTGGTTACACTGAATGGTTTCAAGATGCACTCGGCATGTTACACGAGCAAGTATTAGCGCAAGGTGCAACCGTAGTAGGTTATTGGCCAAATCAAGGTTATGACTTTACTGCCTCAAAAGGATTAACGGCTGATGGTAGCAAATTTGTAGGTTTGTCCTTAGATGAAGATAGCCAATACAATTTAACTGATGAGCGTTTAGATACTTGGTGCGAACAAGTATTACTCGAGTACAGTAGCTTACTGTAGATACGTATATTTATACTCAAAATTCCCCGATTGCGAATTTATTTGGTCAATTACTTAGCCCTTGCGATAAATAGTTACAGCAAGGGCTAAAACCACTATAATTGCCGCATATTTATCTTTATTAACACTTAGTGAACTATCCCCTATGTTTGAGCAATTCGATCTCGACTCAGAATTATTAGCCAGTATCAATAAAATTGGTTACACCAAGCCTACCTCAATTCAAGAACTTGTCATTCCTGAAGCAATGGCTGGCAAAGACGTTTTGGCTTCTGCACCAACGGGTACGGGCAAAACTGCTGCATTTTTATTACCTATTGCTCAGCATTTATTAGATTATCCACGTACCAAACCTGGTTTCCCGCGTGTATTAATTTTAACGCCGACTCGTGAGTTAGCGATACAAATAGGTGAAGACAGTGAACAGCTTACCGAGTTAACGAAAATTAAAACCGGCGTTATTACCGGTGGTGTTAACTACGGTAGTCATGCAGATATATTAACCACAACGACTGATATTTTAGTCGCAACACCTGGTCGCTTATTAGAATATATTGAAAACGAGCAATTCGATGCACGCGAAATTGAAATTCTTATTTTAGATGAAGCTGATCGCATGCTTGATCTTGGTTTTAGCGAAGCAATTAATCGCATTGTTGCCGAAGCACGCTGGCGCAAACAAACCATGTTATTTTCAGCGACTTTAGAAGGCTCAGGCGTACAGCGTTTTGCCAAAGAAGTACTCAACGATCCAATTTTTTTAGAGTCGACTCCATCACGTAAAGAGAAAGCCGTAATTCATCAATGGATTCATTTGGCAGATGATGCTAATCATAAGCTGAACATGTTAGTTAATACCCTTAAGCAAGAAGGTGTTGAGCGAACGGTTGTATTCGCTAATAAGCGTGAGACTGTACAGTACCTTTCGGGCAAACTTTATGCTGAAGAGTTACCCTGTGTTTGGTTAGAAGGCAAAATGCCACAGGATAAGCGCAATAAAGCTATTGAACGTTTTAAAAATGGCGAAATTAAAGTATTAGTAGCAACCGATGTTGCCGCCCGTGGTTTGGATATCGACAATATCAGCCATGTCATTAATTTTGACATGCCACGTAAGGTCGATATTTATATTCACCGTATTGGGCGCACAGGCCGTGCAGGTAACAAAGGTACCGCTATCTCCTTAGTCGAAGCACACGATATGGGAGTGATTGGCAAAATAGAACGTTACACCAAAGAGCGCCTGCAACGTCGGTTTATTCAAGACTTACGTCCAAAAAATAAAGAATCACGTGTGGTCAACAAAAAGGCGAAAATTAAGCTTACGACTTCTCAGAAAAAAGCTAAAACTAAAAAACAAGTGAAGAAAAAAGCTAAGCGAGCAAAAGCAGCTAAATAAGCCTTTACCTAGTTATACCCAAGCTACATGAAGATACCTAGGTAAATAAGTGCATACAAGGGTTACATTATTGTGACACTTTTATTGCACTTAAGCCTAGGTATGTAATATTTCTGTCATAAAGCAATGCTGTAATAGCGACGTATTCACTTTATGGATGAAGTTATACCAAATCTATTGATTAACAGTGCTTCGTAAACCTACTAATCAAATAGTCTGGTATTGAATAGTCCGACATTTATTGGGATTTTACTTTGAGTAATATCCTTTTAATTGGGTTTTCAACTTTATGATAGTAATTAATATGAAAAATCAGTCACTAACTAATAAATCATCTGTACGTGTAAAAACAATTATCGCACTTGCTATGGCAACGTCACTAACTACTTCACTTGCCCATGCACAAACGAGTACGGCAAACGAAAGTAATCAAATAAGCACTAATACAAGCCAAAACACTGAAGTAAATAAAAGTACTGAAAGCAGTCTTGCAGACGCTTGGGATTTTGCTGACTTGTATGAAAATGAACAAGGTGACTATTTTAAGTTATCTGGCCGTTTGCAATTAGACTCCTCTTGGGTTGATAGTGATCAAGGTGACTTTAACGATACTCTATGGCGTCGTTTTCGCTTCGGTTTTAAAGGCAAATACGGTGAGTTTAAAGTTGCTTTAGAAGCCGATATAAATTTAAATGATTCACTGGGTGATTCTTACAATCGACTAACTGATGCCAACATTGGCTGGTCATTAGATAAAGACACCGAACTTAAATTCTTAAAACAGTCCACTGGTTTTACTTTAGACGGTAGAACTTCGTCTAAAAAGCTACTAACACCAGAGCGCAACAACCTAACAAATAATTTATGGTTTACCTCTGAGTACTTTACCGGTGTTAGCGTTAAAAGTAAGCTCACTGATGACTGGTCCTATAAAACAGGCATATTCTCTAGTGATGGCTCTGATGAAATATCGATTAGTGAAGCCAGTTATTTCGCGATGTTTTCGACCAGTAAAAAACTAGCGAAGAATAACCTTTGGGATAAAGGTGAAGTTAGCCTTGATTACGTCTATAACGATACCCACGAAGACGGTGATACCCGTGACTTCTCTCAAGTTATTAGTACTTCAAGTAAATTTCAACAAAATGACTGGGGTTTACAGAGTGATATATCTTGGGGTAAAGGTGACTTAGGCCAGAGTGATCTCTTTGGTGTAGTTGTCATGCCAACCTATCAACAAAATGAAAAAATTCAGTGGGTTGCTCGTTATACTTACTTAAGTAGCTCTGAAGATAATGGCGTTCGTTTAGGACGTTATGATAGTAAAGTAGTTGATGAGTATGGTCAAAGCAGCGTAGATGGTGAGCGCGGTGATAGATACCAAGAAGTATATGCTGGTGTTAACTGGTTTATAAACGACCATAAATTAAAGCTTCAAGCTGGCTTACAGTATGCAAAAATGGATGATAACGCCAATGATGGTGGCGCATATGATGGTTGGAGTTTTACCGTTGCAATGCGAAGTTACTGGTAAAATTATAAGAACATAAGAACATAAAAAAAGACCGATTTGCTGGTAGCAACCCGGTCTTTTTTTATGTTTGTACTCAAGCAACTTTAAAGTGCTGAGCTAACTATCATCTTGTTCTTCTTTAGCAACTAAGCGATATAACTTGGCACCAATAAAACCACCAACAATAGGCGCAACCCAGAACAACCATAATTGCGCTACAGCCCAATCACCAACAAACAAAGCGACACCGGTACTACGTGCAGGATTTACTGAGGTATTCGTTACCGGAATACTGATCAAATGAATTAAGGTTAAACACAAACCAATCGCGATAGGTGCTAAACCTGCAGGGGCGCGTTTGTCCGTTGCTCCCATGATGACAAAAATAAACATCATAGTTAATACGACTTCAGCGATAAGGGCTGCTGTCATAGAGTAGCCACCAGGTGAATGTGCTCCATAGCCATTTGAGGCAAAACCCGCTGATAAATCAAAACTTGGTTGGCCACTCGCTATAAGATATAAAGCGCTAGCTCCAAGGATCGCACCAATGACTTGTGCAATGATATAAGGCATTAATTCATTAGCAGGAAAACGCCCTCCTGCCCAAAGACCAACAGATACTGCAGGGTTTAAATGACAACCCGAAATATGTCCTATAGCATAAGCCATCGTTAACACAGTCAAACCAAAAGCAAATGAAACACCCAATAAGCCGATGCCGACATCAGGAAACCCAGCAGCTAATACTGCACTGCCACAGCCACCAAGAACCAACCAAAAAGTACCAATACATTCTGCTATATATTTATTCATTTTATTCCCTTATCAGTTAATAAATTTACATTTAAGTACTGTGATAATTAATAAACAGAGAGTAGCGTAAAATATCCTTTAGTCGAGCGCTTTAGCGTCTGTCTACTTTACCCAAATAAGTCTCCAAGTTTATTTTTTAACTTATCTTTTGCTTTATCTTTAACTTTGTCTTCGAGCTTTTTCTGCTGCTGTTTAACAAGATCTGAATTCTTTAAATCATCTAACGCTTTGTCTGAATCGGTTAATAGTGCTTCAAGATCAAGTAACTCTGCTGATTGACTATCGCCTAATTTCAACGCAGTAGTTAATTTTTCGTTTAAACCTTTATTTACTTTCTTTTTAAATTCATCCAACTTACCAGAAACCTGCTGTTTAAAGGCGCCAGTTAGTGCGTCATTTAACGACGAAGCGATAGTAAAGCTTGGTTTAGTCATTTCACCATTTACGCCAACATCGACAGTCAAGCTATCTAATGACTTAATAGTATCAAGCAATAGATTAGTAATTTTTGATTTTGCCTCTCCTTGATAACTTGCTTGTCTAAGTGAGAATTGATTAGTTGCTTCAACGTCACCATTAACTAAATTAAAGCTACCTATACCATCAAGTTGCCCAGAACTTAACGATAAAGTTAACGCTTTGCTCTGTGTTAACTCAGTATTAGATAATGTTCGATCATTAACAAGCCATTCACCATCAGCATTAAATTCACCCGATTGCGTTAACTTAAAGTTACTGCTCAGTTTAAGTTCACCATTATCTATAGAATTAATATTGATAAGGCTATCTTTACCTCTGATCCAGTGTTGATGTGTCAGTTCACTGCCCGTGACTATTACTTCACCTTGTTCAAGTTGGATTGAGAACAGTGCTTTTTTAACTAAAATAGCAGGTAATGGCGTATCTTCTTTAAAAAAGATAAAACGTCCTTCAGCATGAGACTTATCTTCAGTAGCAGCTGTACCCTCTTCTTTCATATTAGCCATTAAAGGAGATGCTTGTTCATAGAGCCACTGGGCTTTTTGTACATAACCTCTCGCTTTCTCACCAAAGAGAATATGGGCAAAATCTTCGGTATTCACGCTATCTAACTGGTATGTTTTCTCTATTTGTTTCCAGTCTTTATTTGGAGCGGTTTTTACCTCATTAATTTGCTTAGCTAATATTTTTTTACTGTCTAAGACTTGCTGTTTCGCTTTCTTAATTAGCGCTTGGTCAGCTTTAAATTCAGTTTTGATTTTATCAAATTCAGTTTTGATTTTTTCTATGTCAGCGAGTGAACTCACTTTCATTTTACCTAGCGCTTCTACTTTATCTTGATAAGACTTCAGCTTAGCCTTACTAGGTAGTTGGGTTTTCAATGCTTTGAGTTTTTCTTGCTCAATTTTATAGCTGTCTTTTAATTGATTGCTGGCTTTAACTGTTAACAGGTTACTGTCATCGAGTAAGGCCTTAATATCAGGTAACTGCATATCAACTTCAGGTAGCATTCCTTTGGCTTGATCAGATAAACTTTCTTCTTTATCACTCGATTCATCATTGAGGTAAACTTTACCAGCTTGAGATCTAACATTAGAAAATGCTAATTGGCTTACTTCAAGCTTATCAATAATAATTTTACCGAATAAATATTGCCAAACATCTACCCCAGCAGTAGCGCGTTCAAAACTAAATAAATTTTTGCTAGGGCTTTCTTTATCGGTGACTTGCATACCTAAAACGCTCAATTGTAAAGGCGAATACCCAAGCTTCACATCAGCCACATTCACTTCAGCGCCGAAAGCACTCTCTGCAGAGCTTACAATAGCGCTTTTGACTAAACTTTCGGCAAATAAATACAATAAACCAGCCACTAGAGCACTTAACAGAACAAAGGCAACCAAGCCTTGCCAACGAATAAACCGTGCCATTACAGGCCTCCTTTAGACAAACTAGATTCACCTGCAAAACTACTGTACAAACCATAAAACTTAGATGCTTTTAATGCTTTAACAATTCTAAATTTTTCAAAAAACGTCATTATATGTACGCGATACTTCTCAATAATAAACTTACTGATAAAATATATTGGTGCGCATAGAGTTGCACCTAAAACAAACGCACCTAAAACATAGGTGTGATGCCAGTGTGCTAACTTGAATAAGCTAAGTTGATATAAAGAGGTAAAAAAACCAGTTAATCCAGGTTGTGTTAATAGGGATTCACCGACCTGAACAATAACCGGAGATAATAAATAACTCAGCCCAGAGAAGAATCCAACCGCAAGTATGAAACTACCTAAATGCACTCGGATGATTAATACAAAGAATATTATCGCTATATTATGTAGCGTTAATATTGGCGATAAACCAACGATAAAACCTAACGCTATTGCCAAGGCGATTTGCCTAATGGAACTATCACTATTTAATGCATGTAGTAGCTTTGCTAATAAAGTTAACATGTCACCTCCTGTTAAAATGTTTAAATATTATACCTAAGCCACTTAAAGCTGTGCCTTCACGTATTTTTCCTGTGTGTCTAATGCCAGTTAAACTGCATTGACTTAGAGTTTTGCTAACTTTCTTTGCGCGTGAAAACCCAGTCATTGTCTTTAGACATCGCTTCGTTATATTGATAACCCGCTAAATCGAAAGTTTTAATTTGCTCTGCGGACGTTAGTTTGTTTTGAATAATGTAACGCGCCATCAGTCCACGTGCTTTTTTAGCAAAGAAACTGATTATTTTAAATTGACCATTTTTCCAATCTTTAAATGTAGGAGTAATGATAGTGGCGTTTAACGATTTTTTCTTAACTGATTTGAAATATTCAGTTGAGGCAAGATTGATGAGCGCATCATCATTTTGCTCACTTAACGCTTTATTCAATTCATTAGTGATAATCTCTCCCCAAAACTGGTATAAATTATCGCCTCGACTATTGCCAAGCTTACAGCCCATTTCCAAACGATAAGCTTGCATTAAATCTAGAGGTTTTAATAAACCATATAAGCCTGACAGGATTCTGAAATTTTTCTGAGCAAAGTCAAAATCTTCATCACTAAAAGATTGCGCATCAAGCCCGGTATAGACATCACCGTTAAAGCTTAATATTGCTTGCCTCGCATTGTCTTGAGTAAAGGGTGTTGACCATTCCCCGAAACGTGCAGCATTTAAGCCCGCGAGCTTATCACTCAATTTCATCAAGCTTGCAATCTCACTTGGTGAAAGTTTAATGCAATCATCTATCAGTAATTGGCTTTGTTCAAGTAAGCTGGGTTGGCTAAACTTTTCTGTAACCAGAGGGGATTCAAAATCTAATTTTTTTGCAGGTGAAACAACAAGTAACATATCTTTAAGCCAATTTTAGTGAGTACTTAATATCACGTAATATATCATAAGGTTCATACCCGTTAACAGGGTTTAATCCATGCTAATGTATGACTAGTTAATAGCTTTTGGCGTAACTTACAAACAAAAACACAATATATTGTTAAAAATAGCGCAATAAAGGGTGCTTTTTTATTTTTATGTTGTAATATTTCTCCAGCTACATTCATTATCGAATATAGAAATATTTAGTAATCAAATTTCCGGAACACTATTAAGGTAACGACATGACAAATTCTTCTTCGCAGCTTTCACAATTAAAGCAAATGACAACAGTTGTAGCAGACACTGGTGACATAGAAGCTATCGCAAAGTTTCAACCTCAGGATGCGACCACAAATCCTTCGCTTTTATTAAAAGCAGCTTCTCTAGCTAATTACCAAGGTTTAGTAAAAGATTCTGTTACTTGGGCTAAAACTCAATCTGACAATGTAGATCAACAAGTCAACGATGCTGCAGATAAGCTTTCTGTGTTAATTGGTTTAGAAATTTTGAAAATTGTCCCTGGCCGTATCTCAACTGAAGTTGATGCTCGATTATCATTTGATACAGTCGCATCAATTGCTAAAGCCCACAAGCTTATTGCCATGTATAACGAAGCAGGTATAAGTAATGATAGAATTTTAATTAAACTAGCCTCTACGTGGGAAGGCATTAAAGCCGCTGAGCAATTAGAGCAAGAAGGTATTAATTGTAACTTAACGCTATTGTTTAGTTTTGCACAAGCACGCGCATGTGCTGAAGCTGGGGTTTATTTAATCTCTCCATTTGTTGGCCGCATTTTAGATTGGTACAAAAAAGATACTGGCCGAAGTGATTACCCAAGTGATGAAGATCCAGGTGTAGTATCTGTAACCAGTATTTATAACTATTATAAACAGCAAGGTTTTAACACTGTAGTAATGGGTGCTAGCTTTAGAAATATTGGCGAAATTCTTGAACTTGCAGGCTGTGACCGCTTAACTATCAGTCCACAATTGATGGATGAACTAGCGAATAGCACGGACACAGTTACACAAAAATTAACGTCTTGTGATGCCACAGCTGAGAAAGAGGCGGCTCTAACCCAAGCAGAGTTCCGCTGGCATATGAATGAAGATCCTATGGCAACTGAAAAACTTGCTGAAGGTATTCGTAACTTTGCCATTGATCAAGTCAAGCTTGAAAAACAATTGTTCGATTTACTCTAAAGCAATCATTGCTTTAACGACATTATAAAGGGCATATTTAGTTATAAATATGCCCTTTTTCATTTATAGATGTAACGATTCCTAATTGAAAAGAATCAAGAGAACACAAAATATTACTGCGAAGTCCAACACATAAATCTTTACTATATTAGTAACATTATATACCTATAAAATAAGAACTTGTTGACAAAATTGAAACGCCCGTTTAAATTTTATCTTCACCCTTATCAATAAATAAATTCAATGCCAACAAATATCATAAATTTTGCCCACGCAAATGGGTTCCCAGCAGGTAGCTATCAAACGTTGTTTAATTACCTTCCTGAAAATACACAAGTTATCGCATTGGATAAATATGGTCATGATCCGAAAATGCCCATTAACCATAACTGGCAGGCTCAAGTTGAAGAATTAATAAATCATGTTGAGTCACAACAAGTTGATGGCAACAAAGTCATTTGTCTTGGCCATTCATTTGGTGGCGTGATTTCTTTTATTGCTTGCTGTCAACGACCTGACTTATTTAAAGGGCTTATCATGTTAGATCCGCCTGCGTTAAGCGGGGCCGGCGCACTTGCTGCTAGGTTGTTGAAGAAAACTAAATGGATAGATAAGTTTAGTCCCGCAGGTCGAGCTAAAAACCGTCGTAGTCAGTGGCCATTAGGCTCTGATATTGGTGCGTTATTTTCTGGACGGAAGCTGTTTAAAGCATTCGATAGTCGCTGTTTGGCTGATTATATAACCCATGGTATTTGTGAGCGTAATAATCAATTGGAATTGAGTTTTGATGCGCAAGTTGAAGCGAATATTTTTAGAAATATTCCGTCAAATTTATCCAGTTATAAAAATAAATTAACCGTACCTGCAACCTTAGTATACGGTGAAACTACCGATGTATTCCCTCATCACATTTTCAGTCGCTTTGTTAAACTTAATAAGCATATAAAACTTAAAACGGTTACAGGCGGACATATGTTTCCTCTTGAAAGCCCTGAACAAACAGCTTTGTTAATCACTGAAATTATCAAAGATTTTCCTGATACTTAAATATTAAGGTTTAAAACTGTAAGCATAAAAAACGCGACTAAAGTCGCGTTTTTTTTGTTAATTACTGACTAAACAACAATCAACATAATAATACTTAAGACCGAAGCTAGTTGGCAAAATAACAAGACGTTTGCACGGAGTTGACGTTAGTCAATGAGTACAAGCAACGCGGTTATTATGCTAAATAGCCAAAGTATTAATTATTATTGGCCTTTAACTTCTGACAAACCATTAAATATAGCTTTATCACCTAAGAACTCTTCAATACGTAATAATTGGTTATACTTAGAAACTCGGTCAGAACGACATAAAGAACCTGTTTTGATTTGACCTGCTGCTGTACCTACTGCTAAATCAGCGATAGTCGCATCTTCAGTCTCACCTGAACGATGAGAGATAACAGCAGTAAAACCAGCATCTTTAGCCATTTTGATAGCAGCTAACGTTTCAGTTAATGTACCAATTTGGTTAAATTTGATTAAGATAGAATTACCAATCCCGTTTTCAATACCACGCGCTAAAATCTTAGTGTTTGTAACGAATAAATCATCACCAACGATTTGAACTTTATCACCTAATAAATCAGTTTGGTATTTGAAACCATCCCAATCTGACTCGTCTAAGCCATCTTCAATTGAAACAATTGGGTATTCTTTACATAGCTCGCCTAAGAAGTCAGAAAATTCGTTAGCCGTAAATTGCTTGCCTTCGCCAGTAAGGTCGTAAATACCTTTGTCTGCATCGTAAAACTCAGAAGCAGCACAATCCATCGCTAACGTTACGTCTTTACCTAATTCGTAACCAGCAGCTTCAACAGCCACTTTGATTACTGCTAATGCATCGGCATTAGATTCTAAGTTAGGAGCAAAACCACCTTCATCACCAACAGAAGTACTCATACCTTTTGAAGATAATACTTTTTTAAGTGCATGGAAAATTTCAGCACCCATGCGTAAAGCTTCACGGAAACTTTTAGCGCCAACAGGTTGAACCATGAATTCTTGGATATCAACATTATTATCAGCATGCTCACCACCATTGATGATGTTCATCATTGGTAATGGTAATGAGTAAACGCCTGGCGTGCCATTTAAGTCAGCGATGTGTTCGAATAATTGAACTTTCTTTTCGTTTGCAGCCGCTTTAGCATTTGCTAAAGACACAGCAAGAATTGCGTTAGCGCCAAATTTTTCTTTATTTTCAGTGCCATCTAAATCGATCATGATTTGATCAATGTTAGCTTGGTCTAAAGCACTTTGACCAATAAGAGCTTCTTGAATGTTAACGTTTATTGCTGCAACAGCTTTTAAAACACCTTTACCTAAATAACGTGCTTTATCACCGTCACGTAATTCAAGAGCTTCACGTGAGCCTGTTGACGCGCCAGAAGGAGCTGCAGCACGACCAAACGCACCTGATTCAAGATATACATCGGCTTCAACGGTTGGGTTACCACGAGAATCCATGATTTCACGAGCTAAAATTTTGCTAATCTTTGACATTATCATTCCTAGTAATTTTGATGACGCTCAAACAAGTGCTGAGCAATAAAGTTAAATGTAATCTTGCAATGGCTATATTTATAAATACATAGCCTAATATTCTTCCTAAACTTAAAACAAAAACCGCAGCAATAGCTACGGTTTTATATGGTGTCTTCGGTTAGCTTTTCTGCAGTTTAAAACTCGCTGCAACAAAGCTTTCGAATAACGGATGACCATCACGTGGAGTAGAGTTAAACTCAGGATGGAATTGACCCGCAATGAACCATGGGTGATCCGCTATTTCAATCACCTCAACTAAACTTTTATCTGACGATAAACCCGAGAAGATCAAACCTGCTTTGCTTAATTGTTCTCGGTAGTTATTATTTACCTCAAAACGATGACGGTGTCTCTCATTGATTGTTTCACTACCATATACGTCGCAAGCCTTGGTACCTTTCACCAAGTGGCACAATTGTGAACCTAAACGCATAGTACCACCTAAATCTGATTGCTCATTTCGGTACTCAATTTGGCCTTCTTCGTCTAACCATTCACTGATCAAACCAACCACTGGATGCGGAGTTTCACTATTAAATTCAGTACTGTGTGCACCAGTTAAACCAGCAACATTACGAGCGAACTCAATTAAAGCAACTTGCATACCTAAACAAATACCTAAATAAGGTACTTTATTTTCACGCGCATATTGTGCGGTTAAAATTTTACCTTCAACACCACGTTCACCAAAACCACCTGGTACTAAAATAGCATCCAAGTCTGCTAAAATTTCAACACCTTTGACTTCTACATCTTGTGAATCAACGTATTTAATATTTACAGTGACTTGGTTTTTAAGGCCTGCATGTTTTAACGCTTCATTTACTGACTTGTATGCATCAGGTAATTCAGTGTACTTACCGACCATACCAATAGTCACTTCACCGATAGGATTTGCTTCATGGTAAAGCACTTCTTCCCATTCAGTTAAGTCGGCTTCAGGTACATCTAAACCAAAGCGCTTAACAACTATTTCATCAGTACCTTGAGCCTTGAGTAAAGCTGGAATCTTATAAATACTGTCCACATCACGCATTGATACAACCGCTTTCTCTTCAACATTAGTGAAGAGAGATATTTTAGCGCGTTCTGCGTTAGGAATAGCACGATCTGAACGACACACTAAAATGTCAGGGAAAATACCGATAGAGCGTAAATCTTTTACTGAATGCTGTGTTGGCTTAGTTTTAATTTCACCTGCAGCAGCCAAATATGGCACTAAGGTCAAATGCATAAACATAGCGCGATCACGACCTACCTCTAATGCCAATTGACGGATAGCTTCTAAGAAAGGTTGTGATTCCATATCACCAACCGTACCGCCTATTTCTACCATAGCGATATCGTAACCTTCAGCACCTTCAATAACACGACGCTTAATATCGTTCGTGATATGAGGAATGACTTGGATAGTAGCGCCTAAAAACTCACCTTTACGTTCGCGGGCTAAAACATCTTGATAAATTCGACCCGAAGTAAAATTATTACGCTTGGTCATTTTGGTGCGAATAAATCGCTCATAATGGCCTAAATCAAGATCGGTTTCTGCGCCATCTTCGGTAACAAAAACTTCGCCATGTTGTATAGGACTCATGGTACCTGGATCAACGTTAATATACGGATCAAGTTTCAGCATGGTAACTTTTAAACCACGTGCTTCAAGAATTGCTGCCAATGAGGCTGCGGCAATGCCTTTACCAAGAGACGATACTACACCGCCAGTTACAAAAATATATCTAGTTGTCATGTTTACACCGATGTCAGAAAAAACAGAATTTTGTGCTTAATTGGTTAATATTTATAAACTTTATTTCAAAAATACTTTTCTAAATAGCTCAATAGCTTCGTATTTAAGAAAACTTAAACACCGTATTAGCGTAAATAATAAGTTGTTGAAATAGGAGTTTTGCCAAACAAGCAGGACGGGAAAGCATTATACGTAAAAGATAATGCCAATTCAATTAAGTTTTTACTTACTCGGCGAGAATCAAAAGCCTTATAAACAAGGCATAGATCAAAGAGAATGCTTTTTCCTTAATCAAAAACAATAACGCCGTATAGAAGGCTTTTGCACTAGCCTTAAGCAGCTTGCTTGGAAAAAAATAACAGCATAAATTTGTTTGATTTAATATATACCCAAACCACTTGAAGATGCGTGTTTCAGGACGCTTGAGCGACTCATGATCAAGGCGTCTCTTTTTATTAAGGGTTATTTCCTTAAAAAAGGAGGCAACGAAGTACATGATTTGCTCAAACGTCCCCAGAGGGCTGGTTTATAAACGCTTTATGCTACGTTATTGATTTCGACAATAGAATAACTATTATCTTCAATCAATGTCTTGCCTAAAAGCGTTTCTAATTCCAGCTGAATCCTTAATTTTGAGGTAACATGGGTATATATATGAATAAGTGTAAGGATAGTCGATGAATGTCTGCAGGTCACCAAAAACTGCGCTAGAGTTTGAACAATATTACCAATTACGTTGGCAAATATTACGTCAGCCTTGGGAACAACCCTTAGGCAGTGAACGTGATGATATAGAGCAAGAAAGCATACATCGCATGATTATCGATGAAAATGATAATGTGCTTGCTGTCGGACGACTAGAAAAGTCTAGTCAGTTTGCTGGTCAAATACGTTTTATGGCGGTAAACACCAACACACAAGGGCAGGGATTAGGGCAGCAAATAATTGCAGCACTTGAGCACCAAGCACAAAAGTTAGGTATTACTGAGGTTACCTTGAATGCGCGAGAAGATGCGGTAGGTTTTTACCAGAAGCTAGGTTATAGCCTGCAAGGTTTTTCACATTTATTGTTTGGTGAAATCAAACATTTTGTGATGAGTAAAGTCTTAATTCATGAAAGTAACCATCAGTTACAAGTATCAACTGCACTGCAAAATGTTTGGCATGAGACCATTCCGCTCAGTAAAGCGATGAATATTAAAATTAGTTATTTTGATGGGAAAGAGCTCATTGCTCATTGTGATGGTGGTTTTAATAAAAATTTACATAACACTATGTTTGCTGGAAGTATTTATACTTTAGCCACTTTATCAGGCTGGGGTTGGGTGTATTTACAGTTGCAGCAACGGCAATTGAAAGGCGATATTGTCTTAGCTAAAGCGGATATCAAATACCATGCGCCGATAGCTGGTATTGGTTATGCAAAAGTTTCTGCTGGATCGGTTTCGGGTGACTTTACTCGATTAACCTTAGGAAAAAATGCACGTATTAGTTTAACGGTTCATCTTTATAATGGTGAAAATATTGCGGCTACCTTTACTGGAAATTATGCAGTTATAGCGCCTAAACTTTGACTGAAATCCTGACACTAAAAGAGATAACGTTATGAGAAAATATAGTTTGTTAGTCGTTGCGGTTATATTTGCACTAAGCTCCGGATTGCTGAGTTTTGCTTCCTTAGCCGCTAATGATGAGCAAAGTATAGAGACCGTATTAAATAGCTTCCATCAAGCAGCTGCTAATGCAGAGTCAAAGGCTTACTTTAACCTACTTAGCCAAGATGCCGTTTTTCTTGGTACCGATGCGACTGAACGCTGGAGTAAAGATGAGTTTAAAGCTTTTGTCGAACCATACTTTTCACAAGGTAAGGGGTGGCTCTATACTCCCGTAGAACGAAATATCAGTTTGATTAAACAAGGGCAGGTAGCCTTTTTTGATGAGATACTCTTTAGCGAAAGTTATGGTACTTGTCGTGGCTCAGGCCTACTTGTAAAAACTGATCAAGGTTGGAAAATATCCCAGTACAACCTATCAATCCCTATGCCTAATGGTGTAGCTAAAGCGTTGGTTAAACAAATAAAAGTGTTTGAACAGAGCAATAAATGAGTAAAGCAATGACTAGCAATATAGAGACGAAAAAAGAAACCGCCATGACAGATCTTTCTGTAGGTATCATAGGTTGTGGGTGGCTGGGCAGTGCATTAGCTTATCATTTGAAAGAGCTGGGCGTAGCAGTACTTGCCACGCGTAGTAATATTGGGAATACAGAAGAATTAAATAGCCAAGGCATTAAAGCGGAAGTTTTATCCTTACCAGCAGATCAAGCACTGCTAAATACCCACGCCATTTTCAACCAGCAATGTATTGTGATCGCAATCACACCACAATTTAGACAAGGTCGTGTTGATTACGCTGACAAAGTGCAACAGTTAGTGGAGTCAGCTAAAGTGAGCAAGCGAGTCGAGCAGATTATATTACTAAGTAGCAGTGCGGTATATAATGGTTTATCAGGGCATGTAGAAGAAGCTAGCATTTTAGATATGTCGGCTGATAAAGTTGCTTTATTAAATCAAGCTGAGCAAGCGGTACTTGATTTTAATAGCCATGCTCAAGAAGTATCTAACTTACCTAATGACTTAAATATCAGCGTAAAGAATAATAAAGCTTATGTACTTAGATTAGCAGGTCTAGTCGGGCCAAAACGTCACCCTGGCAAGTTTTTAATAAATAGACGACTGTTAAAAAGCCCTCAAGCCGTTGTTAATTTGATTCATCAACAAGATGCTGTTGGTCTTATTGAGACATTATTACAAAGTGAACTTGGTGGTGGTATTTTTAATGGCGTTAGTTCAACACAAGTAACGAAAAAGCAATACTATCAAGCAGCAGCAAGTGCTTTGCAGTTACCAAGGCCTATTTTTGAAGAGAATGAGCTATCCTCAATAAGTGATCCTAAGATCGTCTCGGGTAAAAAAACTCAAGCAATGTTAACTTATTCATTTGTGTATAATGACTTACTCGCATGGCTTGAACATGCGGACTAGTTCTATTTTTTAATATTCAAATGGTAATTTTATTTTATCAAAGTGATCACACCGAGTGTCGATGCTTTTGATATACTAGCGCCGATATTCATTGAAGAGCCAGCTTTTGAAGTTATTCCCGACAAAATTTTTAATCCGACATCAAGCTAAGCTAGTGTTTATTGCGGTATGGGCCCATGTCACTATATTGGATCTTTGTTATGTGACTTATTCGGGACCAATATTTTTTTGGCAAAAGAGTTTACAACCATTCACCTTATTTATTCACCTGAGCGTTACCTGCTTAACCTTAACCTTAGCTTTCTACTTTCTACTTATGAATATTACTGCTCGACTGCAAAAAAATAAAACCACTAAAGCATTAAATTCAACTAAAGAGACCTCATACTAATGCGTGTTGTACTTGCGCCTATGGAAGGCGTGCTGGATTACAGAATGCGTGACTTACTTACGCAAGTGGGCAGTTATGACCTTTGCGTCACTGAGTTCATTCGTGTAGTTGACCAAGTTCTTCCCGATCGTGTTTTTCATCGATACTGCCCTGAGTTAATTGATGCTGATGTTTACGGTAGCTGTACTAAAGCCGGAACACCTGTTCGTGTACAGTTATTGGGACAATACCCAGAGTATATGGCTGAAAATGCCGCTAAAGTTATTGAGCTTGGTTCAAGTGGCATCGATTTAAATTTTGGCTGCCCCTCTAAAACGGTTAATAAAAGTCGTGGCGGCTCTATTTTATTAAAGGATCCCGAAAATCTTTATCAAATAATAAAAGCCGTTAAAGAAGCTGTACCTAGTGACACTATTGTTAGTGCTAAAATTCGTTTGGGTTATGAAGATAAGACCCTCGCCATAGAAAATGGTCAAGCGGTTGAGGCTGCAGGTGCTAATGAACTTACTATACATGCCCGTACTAAATTAGAAGGTTACAAACCACCTGCACATTGGCACTGGATTGCTAAAGTAAAAAATGCCATTAATATTCCTGTTATCGCCAATGGTGAGGTTTGGAATTTAGACGATGCAATGAAGTGTCGAAAAATTTCTGGCTGTACCGATCTTATGGTTGGTCGTGGTGCACTAACTATTCCTAATTTAGGGCAGGTCATTAAACAAGAAAACGATATTATGCCGTGGTTAGAAGTTCGGGCGATATTATCAGCCTATACAGAATTTGAAACTCACGGTGACAAGAGCAAGTATTACTGTAATCGAATCAAGCAGTGGCTTAAATATTTAAAAAATCATTATCAAGAAGCAGACGCCTTGTTTGCTGAAATTAGAACGTTAAAAACGGCTGAAGGTATAAGCGCAGCGTTATAAAAGCGGAACGATTAGGTTAGAAAGGTCAACATTTGTTGGCCTTTTTTATTCGCTTTCTAAAATGAATGACAACGCTTAATTTCTTCTATCAGGGCATTTGCTAGCGGCGAAACACTGATGTTTTTTGAAGAAATCAACATCACAGGAATTTGATACGAATATTTTTCAGGAAGAATCGACGTAAATAAACCTTTCTCAACCCAATAGCTCGCATAGTGCTCAGGTAAATAGCCGATGAATTCACCTGATAAGATAAGGTGAGCTATGCCCTCATCATGGTAGGCGGTAGCACTATTTTGGTAATTTAAACCGTCATTTCTTACTTCTTTATCACGCATATAGTTACTGGTGATCACTTCCGCTGTTTCAAGCCGTTTATTTATTTCTGACGGGGGACAGTTAAATAATTTGTGCCCCTGGCCGCAATATAAATAGTTAGTTTCATTATGCAGGGGGTAATAATCTAATCCACGCAGATGATGTCGACTCACCCCTAAGCCAACGAGCGAACGACCATTAGCAACCGATGTTTCTACCTCACGCGCTTCACAGACATTAATATCAAACTGAATATTTTCCCCTTTCGCCTTTAATGCTGAGATAACACGGGCAACACCACAACGAGGATCGCTCACGAAAGTATCAATCGTTGAAATAGTTACACGGCCTGAAAGTTCATGTTTAGAACTAGCCACAGTACTGGTAAAGGCTTCACATTGTTGCAATAACTCTAGCGATGCTTGATAAGTAACTCGTCCTGTTTCGGTTAACTCGAAACCACTTCTGCCGCGTTTACATAATTTGATGCCTAAACGAACTTCTAAGTCTGATAAATGGGCACTTATAGTAGAACGACCTATATTTAAACGGGACTCTGCTGCGGATAAACCGCCGCACTCAACTATAGCGACGAATACTCTCAGTAACCGTAAATCTACGTCATGAACTTGCATAGTTTTTAGCTCTCTATATCAATTTGATTAACTCTGTTAGCAACTCACAGCTTATTCAACTCGGTATTGTTATTAGTTCGGTAAACAAGGAATGAATTACGATTATTATCTATTTATAAAACATATAGAGCAAGATAAAATAAACTCATTAGAAGCACTTTGTGCATAAAACATATAGCACTTTGCTAAACAAAACAGATAGATATTTTAGGAGCATTCAGATGACGTTTAAATATGGTATTGACCGTTTAAATCTTGATATTGTAAATGGTATTGCTGACGGCAGTATTAAAGCTGAGCTTTGCCAAGAAGCAATAGATAAAATTAACACAAGTCGCCAAAGAGTTGAGAAAATGGCTGCTTCAGATAAAGCGGTATATGGTATCAATACAGGGTTTGGCCCTTTATGTGATACACAAATTTCACCTGAAGATACCAATTTATTACAAAAGAACCTACTTATCACCCATGCCGTAGGTGTTGGTGAGCCAATCGAAAAAGCAATTTCAAAGCTGATGTTGATCACTAAGGTACATGCATTAAGCCAAGGCTTTTCGGGTATTCGCCTTGAAGTAGTAGAACGTATGTTAGCCTTCATCAAACTTGATTTAATCCCTGTGGTACCAGAGCAAGGCTCAGTAGGTGCATCAGGTGATTTAGCGCCACTTTCTCACCTATTCTTACCATTACTTGGTGAAGGTGAATTCTGGCAGGACGGAACAATAGTACCTGCAGCACCACTTCTTATTGAAAATGGTCTAGATATTATGGACCTGCAAGCCAAAGAAGGTTTGGCGTTAATTAACGGTACTCAGTTTATTTTGTCACATGCCATTACAGCATTAACTAAGATGAGTTACTTATTAGACTTAGCAGATCTGACCGGTGCAATGAGTATTGAAGGCATGCAAGGCAGCGAATCTCCATTTAGAGAAGAGCTACATCAAACACGTGCATTTAAAGGTAACTTGGAAGTTGCTGCGCGTATGAGAAGTTTCTTTAAAGGTTCACAAAACATGGCTGACCATGAAGGATGTGAGCGTGTTCAAGACCCTTATTCATTACGTTGTATTCCACAAGTGCATGGTGCATCACGTAATGCGTTTTACCACTTAGAAGAATTAGCTGAAATTGAAATGAACTCAGTGACTGATAACCCAATTGTTATCAGTAGTGAAGAAGCAATTTCAGGTGGTAGTTTTCATGGCCAACCTCTTGCTATGGTACTTGATTATGCTTCAATAGCTGCTTCTGAATTAGGTAATATTTCTGACAGACGTTGTTACTTACTTCTTGAAGGTTTACACGGTTTACCAAGATTACTGACCTCTGCAGGTGGTTTAAACTCAGGTATGATGATTCCACAGTACGCAACAGCGGCACTGGTTACAGAAAATAAATCACTTTGTTTCCCACCATCAGCAGATAGTGTACCAACGTCTATGGGTCAAGAAGACCATGTTTCTATGGGCAGTATTTCGGGAAGACAATTAAACCAAATTTTAGGCAATGTAGAAAAAATATTCGGTATCGAATTAATGTATGCAGCGCAAGCCATCGAATTTAGACGACCTAATAAATGTTCGGACATTATTGAGCTAAACCACAAAATAATCAGAGATAAAGTATCTAAGCTTGAAGAAGATAGATTACTTAAGCCTGATATCGATGCCATGATTAAGTTAGTTAAAACGCAAGCGTTTAAAGTGCGCTTTGACGCTGATGAAAGTAAATAATTAGGGAGCCTGACCATGGAAAAGACTAGAAATTTTCAACAAGAAATTAAGCAAGGTATTCCAAGTGTATTGCCACAAGCAAAGCCTTATCCTGCGGATGCTAACCAAGCCCCTAAGCGTAAAGATATCCTTTCTGTAGACGAAAAACAGTTAGCAGTAAGAAATGCTTTGCGCTACTTTCCAAAAGAATGGCATCAAGAGTTAGCGACTGAATTTGCGCAAGAGTTAAAAGACTTTGGCCGTATTTATATGTATCGCTTTAAGCCAAGCTACCATATGCAAGCTCGTTCAATTTCTGACTATCCAGCAAAATGTCAGCAAGCGGCAGCGATTATGTTAATGGTGGAAAATAACTTAGATCCTGCTGTTGCGCAGCATCCGGAAGAGCTAATTACTTATGGAGGTAATGGTGCAGTATTCCAAAACTGGGCACAATACTTATTAACAATGAAGTATTTAAGTGAGATGGAAAGCGACCAAACTTTACATTTATACTCTGGTCATCCTATGGGATTATTTCCATCATCGGAAGATGCACCACGTGTTGTTGTCACTAACGGTATGATGATCCCTAACTATTCTCAGCCTGATGACTGGGAAAAGTTCAATGCCTTAGGTGTTACTCAGTACGGGCAGATGACTGCGGGTTCATTTATGTACATTGGTCCACAAGGCATAGTACACGGAACGACGATTACGGTGATGAACGCTTTTCGTAAAGTGCTTAATGCCGGTGGAAAGAAAGACGAAAAAACCCAAGGTAAAATTTTCCTCACTGCGGGTTTAGGCGGCATGAGTGGCGCGCAACCTAAAGCAGGTAACATTGCTAACTGTGTAACGGTTTGTGCTGAGGTTAATGCCAACGCTGCAACTAAGCGTCATCAGCAAGGTTGGGTTGATGAGCTGATTGATAATATGGAAGAGCTTGTTGCGCGTGTTAAAGTAGCACAAGCAAACGAAGAAGTTGTTTCTATCGCTTATATTGGTAATATCGTTGATGTGTGGGAAAGTTTCTTTGAAGAAGATATTTTTATTCACTTAGGCTCAGACCAAACATCACTGCACAATCCTTGGTCAGGCGGTTACTACCCAGTAGATATTAGCTACGAAGAATCGAACCGTTTAATTCGTGAAGAACCGGAAGTCTTTAAAGAAAAAGTACAATCTACCTTAAAGCGCCATGCTGATGCTGTGAACAAACACACCGCACGTGGTACTTATTTCTTCGATTACGGTAATGCTTTCTTACTTGAAGCATCACGCGCAGGCGGCGATGTAATGGCTGAAAATGGTATTGATTTTAAATACCCGTCATACGTTCAAGATATCTTAGGTCCAATGTGTTTTGATTATGGTTTTGGACCATTTCGTTGGGTTTGTGCTTCAGGTAAATCGGAAGACTTGGATAAAACTGATGCTATCGCTGCTAGTGTGCTTAAAAAAATCATGCAAGAGTCGCCTGAAGAGATTAAGCAACAAATGCAAGATAACATCACTTGGATTGAAGACGCTAAGCAAAACAAATTAGTGGTTGGTTCACAAGCACGTATTCTTTATGCTGATGCACAAGGGCGTATGGAAATCGCTAAGGCGTTTAATGACGCGATTAACAATGGTGAAATTGGACCTGTTGTACTTGGTCGTGATCATCATGATGTCAGTGGCACAGATTCACCATTTCGTGAAACATCAAACATCTATGATGGCAGTCGTTTTACTGCAGATATGGCAATTCACAACGTAATTGGTGATAGTTTCCGTGGCGCAACTTGGGTTTCAATCCACAATGGTGGTGGCGTAGGTTGGGGTGAAGTAGTGAACGGTGGTTTCGGTATGTTACTTGATGGCTCAGCAGCAGCTGAACGTCGATTAAAATCAATGTTATTGTTTGATGTAAACAATGGTATTGCACGTCGAAGCTGGGCACGTAACGAAGAAGCTAATTTTGCGATTAAGCGTGAAATGGCAAGAACACCTAAGCTTAAAGTCACTTTAGCTAACTTAGTTGAGGACGATGTTTTAAATAAACTATCGTTTTAAATAATTAACTACGTTACTTATTCAGTGACAAATCAAGTAAATAAAATTCAGAGTTACGTTATGAAAATAGCGTAACTCTGACAATCATTCCTTAGTAAAGCAACTCATCGCTTTAATAAATCTCTGCAAAATTTACCTTCTCAAGTACTCATTTCTTATTAAGTAATTGACGTTATTAACATTCAATATTAATAGGAACGTTTGTCACTTTGAAAAATTTAAGGTAGTAACGGAAGTGCTTAAAAAACTAAATGGCTGCCTAAACGGTACTTGCTGCCTGGTGATGTGAGTATGGCTAAACTAACAACACCTTGTTTTGACCATGTTCTTCGCCTTACTTGCAAGCAAGGATCTGTCTTCTCTATACTTAGCAATTGGCAAATATGTTGTTCAGCAAGCACAGCTTCAACTTCGTGGGTTGCCTCAGTTAAAGGCGCAACTGAAGAAAGGTATTCATGGGATGTTATTTCGGTAAAATTCTGAAATAGATACTCAGGCACTAATGAAGCATTAACATAACGTTGCTCTAACTGAATCGGCTCACCATTTTCGAAATGTAAAATTTCTGAATAAAAGACAAGCTCATTATTTTTTAAATTTAATAAAATGGCTAACTCTTCAGTGATAGGAATAGATTGAAGTAACAGTTGTTGTGCTTTGTGTTCATGACCACGTTCGCTAATTTCATCACTGATGTTTCGAATTTTAAGTAAAGACGATTGTGATTTAAATGTCGCAACAAAAGTGCCAGCACCTTGAGAACGTACTAAAATTCCTTGTGCAGTCAATTCTTGCAGCGCACGCCTTGCGGTCATACGGCTTACATCAAATTGTTGAGTCAGCTCATTTTCAGAAGGTACCTTAGCATTTTGTGGCCACTCTCCCGATTCTATATTTTCGCAGATGTACTGTTTAATAATAGTGTATTTAGCAGGCTTATCTTTTTTTGTTGAGCTGTTATTTTGGCTATTACCAGGGGGGGTCATCATGATTTGTTTCGAATTTGTTTAACTTGTTTATAAGATCTCATATCTTTAATGAAAAGGCAATACTTGTATATACAAGTTGATTGTTAGTGACTTTCAAGGTAAAATTTTTTTATTCTTGTAAGCTGATACGCTGGTTTTCTATAACAGAAACTAGATGTCTATTTTGCAGTATACTTTTTCTCTTAGGTAGTAGTATGACACATTCAAAACACTGGCAAACCCTCTATATCAATGTAAATTTAGCAACGATGAGCGATGGCGCGAATAGTTATGGTGAAGTTACTCAAGCTGCCTTAGCGATTAGTGATGGTAAAATTGCTTGGTTAGGTAAAGAAAGTGACTTACCTGCGGACTTTTCAGCAAAAGATAATATCCTTGATATTATTGATGGTAAAGGGCAATGGTTAACTCCTGGTTTAATCGATTGTCACACGCACTTAGTGTACGGCGGAAATCGTGCTAATGAATTTGAAATGCGCTTACAAGGTAAAAGCTACCAAGAGATCGCCAATGCTGGCGGTGGTATAGTTTCAACAGTTACCGCGACGCGAAAGGCGAGTGAAGCTGAACTACTCGCTAGTGCTTTACCACGTTTAACTGCTTTACATCAACAAGGTGTTACTACGGTTGAAATTAAATCAGGTTACGGTTTAGATACGGTTAACGAAATAAAAATGTTGAAAGTAGCAGGCTTATTAGCAGAAGAACTACCCGTTACGATTAAACGTACTTTTCTTGGCGCCCATGCTCTACCGACTGAATACAAAGATAATGCCGAAGGCTTTCTTGATGTTGTTTGCGAAGAAATGTTGCCACGAGTTGTTAATGAAAACTTAGCAGATGCTGTTGATGTGTTTTGTGAAGGCATAGGGTTTAGCCTTGAACAAACCAAACGAGTTTTTGATGCAGCACAATCACATAACTTACCTATTAAAGTTCATGCTGAACAATTATCAAACCTAGGCGCTTCTGAATTGGCGGCTAACTATGATGCCTTGTCTTCTGATCATATTGAGTTTCTAGATGAAACGGGTATTAAAGCGATGAAGAAAGCAGGCATGACAGCAGTATTATTACCGGGTGCTTTTTACTTCCTGCGTGAAACTCAATTACCACCAATAGCATTACTTCGTAAGCATCAAGTACCGATGGCAGTTGCCACGGATGCAAACCCAGGTACGTCACCGATTCATAATATTCACCTTATGCTCAATATGGCCTGTACCTTATTTAGGTTAACACCATCTGAGGCATTAGCAGGCATTACCTGTTATGGGGCTAGGGCCTTAGGCTTAAGTGAGAGTAAAGGGCAGTTGGCCGTTGGTTATGATGCTGATATTGCGTTATGGAATATTAACCAACCGGCAGAACTTTGTTATCAATTTGGGGTAAATCCATTGAGCCGTTTAGTTCAAAATGGGCAGCAAGTCTTGATGAATGACAGTGCGTAAAACACTCAGTCATGAGTATTGCAGTGCGGTACTCATGACTAAAGTAGATTAATAATCATCTTGGTTCGAGCATGAAACTTTTCAAATGCTGTTTATTTACTTAGTTTGCTATAACTTGAAGAGTTAATCACTTCGACTAATAAAAAAAGGGATATTGGCTATCTGGCTACAGTGTTTATTGTCCGTTGATTTATAAAAAAGATGTGTGAAAAGTATACAGCCTTTGATTTGTATAAGGATATATGACTTTTTCAGGTTAAAGTAGCAAGCATTCGGACAACCATTTTCCACCAAGACAAAACTGGTATACACTGCTCGCTCAAGTAAATTTTGGTAGGAGTAGATGGTGAGCCATCCTTTTCTTTTGCGCTCTGCGCTTTCACATTATTGTATTTTTATTGCTTCATTATTTTTTATCTCCTTGGCCTCCTGGTCGGTGGAAGCTTGTTCAAAAGAAAGTACAAGCTGCGTTCAAGTACAAGTTAATAATGTAAAAAACAATCCTCTGGAAAATATGGTGGTCTACCTTGAGCCTTTAGCAGGACAAGTCTTGCCCCAACAGAGTGAGACTGTAAGTATTAGTCAGCATAGTAAATCCTTCATTCCCTATATAAGTGTTAGTCAAAGTACCACTAAAGTTAACTTTGTAAATAAAGATGATATTACTCATCATATTTACTCAGCCGATAGTGAAAACAAATTCTCCTTTAAAATACGCGCAGGTAAAACTGACTCAACAGCACAATTCAATCATGCTGCAGAAATTGCCATGGGGTGTAATATTCATGACTGGATGAGTGGGTACCTTTTAGTTGTTGATACACCTTATTTTGCAAAAACGGATGAACAAGGACTCGCTAGTTTTACGCTGAATGAATTAGGGAAATATCGTGTTGTGGTCTGGCATCCTCAAATGCGGGCAGAAGATAATCGTATGATCATAGAAAAGGATATTTTAACAGGAGACACTATCACTTTTACTTTACAGCAAGATATGAATGATATACCTGTGCAAAAAAGTGATGAAGATTTTGATTTTCTTTCAGATTATTAGTTATAAAAAATAAAAAATAAGAAGTTAATAAATGAAGAGTTTACAAAATAAAATATTTTTATTGTTTGTCATACTGTTATTAATGGTTCAAGCCATTGCTTTTTTGACTCTATATAGTGAAAAGAAAAACCTCGAAGCGGCAGAAATTAATAACCGCTTAATTACCGCAAAAACAATTTTTACCGAGATATTTGATCGCAGGCTGACTTACTTATCCACTTTCGCTGAAACAGTAGCTAAAGATTATGGTTTAAAAGAAGTTTTTAATGAGGATACTCGTAGCTTATTATTTGCGTTAAATAACCACAGAAAGCGCGTTGATGCTGATTTAGCCATGACAATCTCTTCAGAAGGGATCATCAATGGACAATTACAACGTCATTTCGTCAATGGCAAAGGTAAAATTAGGCAAGGCGCAGAACGAAATAAGGCTTTTCGTTTTACTGAATGGCTTGAAACAGGTCAAGCAGCACATTTATATATGATTGACGATGCACTTTATCAATTGAGTTTATCGCCGGTTACAGTAGGCGCTAAAACCTTAGGGTGGATTGCTTTTGGTTTTGAGATTGATGAGCGACTAGCGAATGAATTTAAAAATATTACCGGTTTAACTACTGATTTTGTCATTAAACATGATGGTACATGGCAGTTACTTTCAATTGCTCAGAGTCATGAAAACAATGATAGTAATGGCAATTACGAACAGCTTCTTACGTTGGCTGTACAAGTTATTGAAGATAAAACACCTGATCAATATATCGCTACTCATGCTTTAATTACCGAATTTGATGATCAAGAATTTGGCGTTGCCATGCATGGTTTACGGGCTAATTTTGTCGCTTTGTTACAAGAGCAATGGTGGAAGCTTTTATTTCTAGCAGCGTTTACCCTATTGTTGTCGCTCACTAGCGCTTATTTTATTGCCGGCTCTATTAGTAAGCCAATTAAACGTTTGGTTGCTCAAGCTAAAGTTATTGCCAGCGGTGATTATCAGCAAAAAGTTACGCTTAAAGATAACAATGAAATAGGGCAACTTGCAGATGAATTTAATCAAATGCAAGCTGCGGTGTTACAGCGTGAAGAAGCGATTACTCACCGTGCAGATCATGACCCATTAACAGATTTACCCAACCGAAATAAGCTCAATAAAACACTAAATAAACTCATCGAGCAACAGCAAAACTTTCTAGTTTTACATTTAAATCTCAGTAGATTGAAAGATGTTAACGATACTCTAGGTCATGATGTAGGTGATGAAATTATTAAAGCGCTCGCAAGTCGTTTACATAACTTGTGTCAAATGAATAGTTTTAAAGCCTTGGCACATTTAGGGGCAGATGAATTTATTCTATTGGTCGAGCATTTGAAGGTAGATGAAGCTATTTATCAGCTCAGGGCTGAGCTTGAACCAACAGTTGATTACCACGGTATTAGCTTACAGTTGCAAGTTAGGATTGGTGTTTCGGCTTATCCAGAGCATGCTGTTGATGATAAATCATTATTGCAAATGGCAGATACGGCGTTAAATAGTACGAGAGAGAAGGGTAAGTTATTACAAATATATCATCCAGATCTTGATGTAAATACAGTGGAGCGTTTAAGTTTAATTAATGACTTAAAACAAGCTATTCCAGCAGGGGAGTTGGAGTTACATTTTCAACCAAAAATGTGTTTAAAAACTAAAGAAGTAACGCATGCTGAAGCATTGGTTCGCTGGCAACACCCTACCTTAGGCATGGTACCACCGGATAACTTTATTCATATTGCAGAGCAAACAGGTCAAATTAAAGCGTTAACACGTTGGGTATTTGATACTGCATTGGCTCAATATAACACTTGGTTAAAACAAGGCATTGATTTGAATATAGCGATAAATGTTTCTGCAGAAAATTTAAAAGAAAACGATTTTCATCACTTTATCTGTCAGTCAATTATGGCGGCCAAGGTACCTGCAGAAAAAATCACGCTGGAAGTGACTGAAAGCTCCGTGGTGGAAGATCCAGAAGCAGCAATTAAAATATTGGCTGAGTTTAAAAATCACGGTATGAAGATATCTATTGATGATTATGGCACTGGGTATTCTTCGTTAGCACAATTGAAACAGTTACCGGTACATGAATTAAAAATTGATAAATCATTTATTCAGCATTTGGAACATGATGACGATGATCAAATTATAGTGCGCTCAACTATCGAGCTTGCTCATAATATGGGATTGCATGTAGTTGCTGAGGGAATAGAGGATGAATTTGCGCTAAATTGGTTAGCTGCTCATGGCTGTGAACTTGCCCAAGGTTATTACATCAGTAAACCGAAACCAGCAGCTGAGCTAACTCCTTGGCTGTTAGCACAATTAAATAGTAAAGATATTAAGGAAAAGGTTTGATTAAAACAGGCGTAACGCTTTGTCAGTTTTTGATTTTAATGGCTGTGTTGCCATTACACACAGCATTAGCTGCTGAGTATAGTGCACATGGTATTGCAGACTTTAGAGTTAGCTACATTGACTCTGTAGATAAAGGTTACCTCACGAGCGGACAAGGTAAACTTGGTTTAGGTGATGGTCTGCATTTTTCAGTAGCACAAATTGGCGTAGATTTATCGGTAGCATGGGAAAATGGTCTTAGTGCCCATGGTGTAGTGAATGCTTATCCTAAAGCTAGCGGAGATGGTGAAAGCACTGTTTTAGGGCTTACTGAAGCCTATCTAAAATATCGCTCGCTACCAACGAATTCAGGTTATCGTTTTCAAACTAAAGTAGGTATCTTCTATCCCGAGATCTCGCTTGAAAATAATGCCTATGCTTGGGCGAGTAAAGACACCTTAGATTCATCAACAATAAACACCTGGATTGGTGAAGAAATTCGGGTAGTAGGCTCAGAATTTAAAGTGACTCGTTTAGGGCGAATGAACAATAATAAGTATGATTTATCACTGTCAGCAACGGCCTTTATTAATAATGACCCTGCAGGAGCTTTATTAGCTTGGCATGGTTGGACAGTAAGTAACAGACAAACGCTATGGACAGAGAAACGTCCTTTTCCATGGTTCCCAGCTCGAGCTGACGGACAAGCATTAGCAGGACAAGCTGATAAATCAGATCCGTTTTTAGAAATAGACCATCGTGTCGGCTATCACGCACGTGGAGAGTGGAAACTAAGAGGAAAGGGTGAAATATCCGCAGGTTATTATGATAACAGGGCGACACCCTATAAAGTGGTTGATGGCCAATATGGTTGGCGAACACGCTTTTATCACCTAGGCGCACGCTGGCGTTTTAATAAAAACTTATCGTTAACTGCGCAATATTTATCAGGTGATACCTTGATGCAAAGCAAAAGTAGGGAGGATGTGGTCAACAATGATTATGCCAGTGGTTTTGTCGCTCTACATTATAATTGGCAAGCCATTGTTGCTAATAAAAAGCATAAAAGCACTTTGCGAGTAGAAGATTTTTCGGTGACAGATAACGATGATACTTGGGGCGATAATAATAATGAACAGGGGCAATCTCTAACATTGAATCACAGTTATCGTTTGAGTAAACCCTGGTTTTTATCTGCAGAGTTTACCCTTATTGATAGCCGCAGGCCTGCTCGATACTATACGGCACAGCCCGTTGATCTAATTGAAAAAAAATGGCAATTAGCTGCACGTTATTTTTTCTAAGGGAATAAGGCTATTCGACACCTTGAAACGATCTTAATATCCAACAACATTATTGCTTTCAACTCTAATAGCCCGCTATTGCTCAATTAAGCGTCTTGTTCCTTAAAGTTTATTCTCATTGCTTATTTGGCAATACCATTTAAATGGGCAATATGGCTTTTGGCCTTTGTTGGGTAATTAGAAAAAATACCATCGACACCTAAATGTTTCATTGCATTGATATCTTCTAATTCATCTACCGTATATACAAATACTTTTAAGCCACGTTTATGAGCATCAGCAACAAAATGCTCACTAATAAAATCGACATCAAGGTGAACTGAATAAGCATTTAATTGTTCGGCAAACTTTGCATAGTCTAATGGGTAACACGCAGTCAGTGCACCAATAGCAAACTCATGTCGCTGTTGCTTGATAGCGTGTAATAACCTGTGATTAAAGGATGAAAATAAAACATCATTACTTAAGAGTGCTGTTGTCTTGATAGCTTCATCTATATAGGAAAATAAAAGTGTTAAATTTCTCACCGCTTTTAATTCAATATTGATAGTACATTTGCCGGCTACTAGCTTTAAAACTTCATCTAAGGTTGGAATAACCTCCCCACCACCAGCATCTAAACTGCGTAAGTACTGATAATCGTAGTTAAAAATTTGTCCGTGACCGGATGTGGTTCTGTGCAACCATCGATCATGAATAACAAATAATTGACCATCAACTTCTTGAATATCTATTTCAATACCATCCACTTCAGCAGCTAATGCTGTACGAATGGATCGTAGCGTATTCTCTGGTTCAACTCCGCTCGCGCCTCGGTGTGCAAAAATTAACATAGTTATACCAATTCCATTAAATTTATTCCCAACTCAGAGTTATGTCAGAGAAGCCAGCACAAATAAAATTTGTGCTGGTATAGCATTCTATATTTAACAAATTTGTGAAGTTATTGCTTTTCTGACAAGCTCCCAAGGGCGAGTACCTAATAAAAGGTAAAGGTTTACATACATCGTTATTGATTTTGAGAAGGACGCTACATGGTTGTAGCTTCTTAGAGAATGCAGGAGCATATTCTCCTGAATAACTATTCTCTTCAATCAATGCCTTGCCTCTAAGCCTTTTAATTCTCGCTGAGTGAGAAATAACTTAATGGACTTGGTATGAATTAAATATGATTAATACATTCGTGTTGGTTTTAAGTATAATACCGAATAACGTGATTATACCCAAGCTACCTGTAGATGCCAGTTTCAGCTGGAATTAGAAAAGCCTTTAGGCAAGGCATTGATTGAAGAGAATAGTTATTTTATTATCTAAATTAATAACACAGCCTAAAGTGTTTCTAAACCAGCCCTTCGGGGACGTCTGAGCGATTCATGATCAAACGTCCTGAAATAGGCATTATCGGGTGGCTTGGGTTTATACTAAAACAAAATGAGCAGCGACTAAATTGACTACCTCAACTCCACCAAAACGTTTAAATAAATACATTAGTGATTCTGGCTTTTGTTCGCGCCGCAGTGCCGATAAAATGATAGAAGCCAATCGGGTAACCATCAATGATAAAGTGCCAGAGCTTGGTACTAAAGTGTTGGTGGGTGATGTAGTTAAAGTAGACGGATATGATATTGCGCCCATTAGTGATGACAAATCAGATCGTATTTATATTGCCTATAACAAACCTATAGGTATTACCTGTACTACTGAAAAACATGTGCGCGGTAATATTATCGATGCCATAGGCCATAAAAAACGTATATTTCCCATTGGTCGTTTAGATAAACCATCAGAAGGTTTGATATTCCTTACCAGTGATGGCGATATCGTTAATAAAATTTTACGCGCGGAAAATGCTCACGACAAAGAATATGTTGTCACCGTTGATAAGCCTATTAGTGAACGCTTCATCGAGCGAATGTCTCGTGGCGTGCCTATTTTAGGGACTATTACCAAACCTTGTATCGTGCAAGTTAAAAGCCGCTTTGAATTTACTATTATCCTGACTCAAGGTCTTAATCGTCAAATTCGTCGTATGTGTGAATATCTCGATTACGAAGTTTTAAAATTAAAACGTTCACGTATTATGAAAGTTGAATTGGGTGATCTATCGCCGGGGCAATGGCGAGAACTAACGACAACTGAAATGGCCGAAATTAACCAAGCGGTTGAAGGTTCTAGCAAAACGGCTATTAATACAGCTCAGCCTAAACAGACAACTTCAAGTATGAGTGACCTTGAAGAGCTATCTGCTACAATAAATAATGCAGAGA
This sequence comes from uncultured Colwellia sp., assembly GCA_913058405.1. GTDB lineage: Bacteria > Pseudomonadota > Gammaproteobacteria > Enterobacterales > Alteromonadaceae > Colwellia. Next base: position 42,159 of record CAJXRC010000011.1, read on the forward strand.
CTAACAGTAAATCGATAACTAAGCAGAAGACAGCTGTAAAAACATCTTCCATTAACGAAGAAGAAGCAAAAGATGTTTGGCCTTATAACAGCCATAAGACCAAAGACTAAATCAGCCCAAATAAACGCTTCTTGCTGATTATTACAAAAAAACTTACATAGTGTGACTATGTAAGTTTTTTTTTTGCACTGTAATTGGTATAAGACCATCCCGCATAAAGAAACTTTCACTACATGAATACTTGTTTACACGGGACGGTATGACTCTATATTACCCCTTGTTGATTCCTACTAGAGCACCTGAAAGCTCGGTGATTACTTGGCTATCTTCTATAGTTGAAGGTATTTCAATCTCTTGACCATCAATCATTTGTCTAAGTGTTTTTCGTAAAATCTTGCCTGAACGCGTTTTTGGCAATCTATCAATGATAAGTAATTTCTTCAATGATGCTATTGCGCCAATATCATTACGAATACTTTGTTTTAATTCGCTAATGAGATCTTCATCGCTGGTGGTAATACCATTTTTTATCACGACTAGCCCAAGAGGAACTTGCCCTTTCAATGCATCATTGATACCGACAACAGCACATTCTGCTACGGCGGGGTGACCCGATAAAACTTCTTCCATTTCACCTGTTGATAAACGGTGTCCTGCAACATTGATAACATCATCAATGCGACCCATGATAAAGAGGTAACCATCTTCATCAATATAGCCACCGTCTCCTGACGTGTAATAGCCAGGATGATTAGACAAATACCCTGATACTAAGCGCTCTGGATCGCGATAAATAGTGGCTAAACAGCCCGGTGGAAGCGGCAGCTTTATAGCGACACTACCTTGTTTTCCAGCAGGAACTTGCTGACCATCGCTATCAAGAATTTGTACATCAAAGCCCGCAATTGGAAACCCAGCAGAGCCAGCTTTGGTGGCTACTAAATTACCTGAACCATCATCTAAAGGTGTACTCGCAATTGCCCAACCAGTTTCTGTTTGCCACCAATGATCGATTACTGGTAATTGTGTTTTTTCTTTAAGCCAATGATAGGTGGCTGGGTCTAAGCGTTCGCCAGCTAAGAATAGGCGTTTTAATGATGACAAGTCGTAGTCTTTAAGTAAGTCACCTTCAGGATCTTCTTTTCCGATAGCACGAAATGCAGTGGGAGCTGAAAATAAAGCATTTACTTTGTACTCAGCACATACACGCCAAAAAGCGCCTGCGTCAGGTGTTCTGATAGGTTTTCCTTCATAAACAATAGTGGTGCAGCCGGCCATTAACGTGCCGTAAATAATGTAAGAGTGACCAACAACCCAGCCAACGTCAGAAGCAGCCCAGAAGGTGTCTCCTTTTTTCATACCATAGATATTTTTCATGCTGTACTGCATAGCAACCGCATGACCACCATTATCTCTTACCACACCTTTTGGTTTGCCTGTGGTACCAGAAGTATACAAAATGTAGAGTGGGTCGGTGCTTTTAACTGGGACTGGAGGAATTTCAATCGCAACGTCCATCTGCTCTTGCCAGTCAAGGTCTCTGCTTGATACCAACTGTGCTCTAGCTTCTTCTCTTTGGAAGATGATGCAATTGGTTGGTTTATGCGTAGCAATCTCGATAGCTTCGTCTATTAAAGGCTTATAAGGAATAACTTTTGCTATTTCAACACCGCAGCTAGCGCCAACAATGACTTTTGGTTCTGCATCATTGATACGTACTGCAAGCTCATTGGCAGCAAAACCACCAAAAACGACAGAGTGAATTGCACCTAGTCGAGCACATGCCAGCATTGCGATAGCGGCTTGTGGGATCATTGGCATGTAAATTAATACACGATCGCCTTTGGTAACGTGTTGTGATCTGAGTACGTCAGCAAACTTTGCCACTAAACTGGTCAGTTCAAGATAAGTAAATTTTTGTTTTTGACCCGTAACAGGTGAGTCGTATATTAATGCAGTATCAGCACCTCGGCCTTGTTCAACATGATAATCCAACGCAAGATAACAAGAATTTAGCTCACCATCGGCAAACCATTCATGCCAAGAGTCAGTGTTTTTTGACAATATTGTTTGCGGTTTTTTATACCAAGCAACAAGCTCAGACTGCTCTTGCCAGTAACTCTCAGGTGAATTGATTGCTAATTCTTGTTGTTCAATGTGTTTCATTATAATGGCCTTGTAGATAACTCGGATATACATACATTAAAACTGTCGACAAAATTAACCTATTAGACCTTAGGCTAATACCTAAGTAGATACTATGTTTTATGCTCAATTGCGTTTAATGTTATTAATTTGCTTTTTATCGATTATCGGTAAAAAAAAGCCTTAATACATTTGTTTTTGTTTTTAGGTTAAATGTTTAAAATACTTTTAAAATAAAATAAACCTAGTAACTTGTTATCTCGTTTTATATGCGTGTGTCGACAATTTGTTGTTGTGATGCATCTAAAATCGAAGAAAACATAGCGTTAATACTTCGACTGCATTATGCTATATCTTGATTTTTTTCATTATTTTAGTAGTAATATTAGCTACAGTTTTTGCATTTGCTAGTAGTAATATGCGGTTATCAGGACAAAACTAGATCGTTTTTGTCTTATGAGTTTGTTATTTATTAGGTCGGATATCATGTTGCAAGTTATCCGTTTTGATTTTGAACAGGGTGTCAATATGGCTATAATTATCACGTTAGATATCATGCTAGCAAAACGTAAAATGAAATTAAATACTTTGGCAGAACGTGTGGGTATTACCGCGCAGAATTTATCAATCTTAAAAAATGATAAAGCGCGTGCCATTCGTTTTGATACGCTAAATAGATTATGTAAAGTATTGGATTGTCAGCCGGGAGATATTTTAACCTATGAGGCAAGTGAGGTTGGTGAGATTGAAGAGTAGTACTACTACTCTTTTTATGTCGTTTTTAGCGTAAAGTACTTACTTATTTTTCACTGGCATTTGATAATGTACCGCATCAAAATCGCCAATTGGATCTTCATGTAAATAAGCTCTGATAAATTTCATACCCATTTTTTTCATCACGCCTACCGAAGCTAAATTGTCAGCCACGGCAAGTGCCGAAACATGAGTGACATCAGTATTAGCAACTACCGCATCTTTTATCGCTATTGCCGCTTCTGTAGCATAACCTCTTCCCCAAGTAGCTTGGAAAAACCGCCAACCCAACTCTAAATCCTTAGTGTCGGGTGACTCGGTAAAAAATGACATAGGACGGATTAATACCCAACCTAAATACTCATCAGTTACTTTGTTTGATACTTGCCAAATTCCCCAGCCTAATTCACTGTTTCGGTATTTTTTCATACGCGGAATAAATACGCTGTTAACTTGTTCTATGCTGGTGGGAGTACCACCATTTAGAAACTTCATCACTGCTGGGTCTTGATCTATCTCCCATAATGCTTGGGCATCTTTAGAATCCATTAATCTAAACTTTAGTCGTTCACTATTATTGATGTGCATAAAATTCCTATTAAAAGAAGGAGAGGAGTGAAGCATAACGCACGTTCTTATACGTTATACTGCGTGCCGTATTTGTTGTTAACGTTAAGGCTTTATTTCGACGCTAACAAGGGTTTTAAAAATCGCGCTGTATGCGAAGTTTTATGTTTGGCAACTTGCTCAGGCGTGCCTGTTACTAAAATTTCACCACCACCCGCGCCGCCTTCAGGACCTAAATCGATTACCCAATCGGCCGTTTTAACTACATCTAAGTTATGTTCAATCACTACGATGGTATTACCATGATCACGTAATCGATGAATAACATGGAGCAATTGTTTGATATCGTGAAAATGCAAACCTGTAGTTGGCTCATCTAAAATATACAAAGTTTTACCTGTATCACGTTTTGATAACTCTTTTGACAGTTTAACGCGTTGTGCTTCACCGCCCGAAAGGGTGATTGCTGACTGTCCGAGTTTGATATAGCCTAAACCGACATCGAGTAAAGTTTGCAACTTGCGGTTAACCGCCGGAATAGCTTTGAAAAAGTCAAAAGCATCTTCAATGGTCAAGTCCAATACTTGGTGAATATTTTTACCTTTGTATAATACTTCTAACGTTTCACGATTATAACGTTTGCTTTTACATACATCACAAGGCACATAAACGTCAGGTAAAAAATGCATCTCTACCTTGATCATGCCGTCACCTTGGCAGGCTTCACAACGTCCGCCTTTAACATTAAAGCTAAAGCGACCCGCTTTATAACCTCTTGAACGCGACTCCTGCGTGGCAGAGAATATATCGCGCACCGCAGTAAATATGCCGGTGTAAGTTGCAGGATTTGAACGCGGTGTTCTGCCTATTGGGCTTTGATCAATATCAATAACTTTATCTAGATGTTCTAAACCACGAATACTTTTGTAAGGCGCAGGCTCATCAATCGTCGCGCCATTAAGTTCAATATGCGCTAATTTATATAAGGTATCGTTAATGAGTGTTGATTTACCAGAGCCGGAAACGCCAGTTATACAGGTCATTAAACCAGTAGGAATAACTAAGTCGACATTTTTTAAGTTATTACCGGTAGCACCCGTAAGTTTAACAACTTTTTTCTTATCAAAGGCATGACGTTTCTTAGGTATTTCAATGCTTTCAACGCCAGAAAGGTACTTACCTGTTAGAGACTCTTTACAGGCTAATATGTCATCTACTGTGCCTTGTGCGATAATTTCGCCGCCGTGTACACCAGCGCCTGGGCCAATATCCACCACAAAATCTGCTGCACGAATGGCATCTTCATCATGCTCAACCACAATCACGGTATTCCCTAAGTCACGCAGGTGAACTAAGGTACTGAGTAAGCGTTCATTATCACGTTGATGAAGACCAATAGAGGGTTCATCTAAAACATACATGACACCTACCAAACCTGCGCCAATTTGGCTTGCAAGTCTTATTCTTTGAGCTTCACCACCGGACAGGGTATTTGCACCACGTGATAAATTGAGGTAATTAAGGCCAACGTTCACTAAAAATCCTAAACGTTCATTGACCTCTTTTAATATTTTCTCTGCAACTTGTGCTTTTTGACCTGTGAGGGTTAAGCCTTGGAAAAAGTCTAGGGCATCACTAATGGAAAATTCAGCCACGACAGTTAATGGTGTATCTTCGATAAAGACATTACGAGCCTCTAAGCGTAATCGACTACCATTACAATCAGGGCAATGTTGCGAATTAAGGTATTTGCCTAGCTCTTCACGTACTGCGTTTGATTCGGTTTCTTTATAACGACGTTGCATATTATTGATGATGCCTTCAAAGGGATGCTTACGCACCACAACATCACCGCGGTCGTTCATGTATTTAAATTCAATTTCTTGCTCATCACTACCATAAAGCACCACTTTTTGGGCTTTCGCAGATAACTTATTAAACGGTGTATCCACCTGAAATTTGTAATGATCGGCAAGCGCTTGTAGCATTTGAAAGTAATAAAAATTACGTTTATCCCAACCACGAACTGCACCGCCAGCAAGACTTAATTCCTTGTTAGCAATAACGCGAGTGCTATCAAAGTATTGTTCAATACCTAAACCATCACAGGTTTGACAAGCACCAGCAGGATTATTAAAAGAGAATAAACGTGGCTCTAATTCTTGCATGCTGTAACCACAATGTGGACAAGCAAAGTTAGCTGAGAAAAGTAACTCTTCACGATCAGGCTCATCCATAAAGGCAACTTTCGCGGTACCTGCTGTTAAAGTTAAGGTTGTTTCAAAAGACTCTGAAAGGCGTAATTGAATATCTTCACGCACTTTTATACGGTCAACGACAACTTCTATGGTGTGCTTTTTATGTAACTCTAACGGCGGTGGATCGGATAAATCACAAACCTCACCATCAATACGTGCACGAATAAAACCTTGGGCAGCTAAGTTATCGAGTAGCTTTATATGTTCCCCTTTACGGCCTTGTATAATAGGCGCAAGTAGCATCACTTTCGTGCCTTCTTCGAGCTCTAAAACTTTATCAACCATTTGCGAAACAGTTTGTGCTGCTAGCGCTTGACCGTGCTCAGGACAACGCGGCTCCCCAACTCTGGCATAAAGCAAACGCAAGTAATCATATATCTCAGTGATGGTACCTACGGTTGAACGTGGGTTATGAGAGGTTGATTTTTGCTCGATGGAGATAGCGGGTGATAAACCTTCAATATGATCAACATCAGGCTTTTCCATTAAGGATAAAAATTGACGAGCATAAGCGGAAAGTGATTCAACGTAGCGACGTTGTCCCTCAGCGTAGAGCGTATCAAAGGCAAGAGAAGATTTTCCTGAACCTGAAAGGCCGGTAATTACTACGAGTTTATCTCGAGGTATTGTTAAACTAATGTCTTTGAGGTTATGCGTGCGAGCACCTCTGACTTCAATACTTTTCATGCGTTTTTTAACTCTAATGGCGATAAAATAGAACCGACGATTATGTCATATAAATTACAGTATAAAAACTAATCTAGGGCAGAATATGGAAATAAACTGTTTATTTTTACAGTGTCTTACTTGCGCTTCAAAAAAGAAAGAAATGGTGAGCAGATGAAGCGAAATTTAACATGGCGACAAAAGTATCTATACCCGTTCTACTGGAATATGAATGATTCAGCTGGAATTATGAATGCCTTTAGATAAGGCATTGATTGAAGAGAATAGTTATTCTATTGTCGAAATCAATAACGAAGCATAAAGCGTTTCTAAATAGCTGCTTGGGGAAGGCTTAGCAAATCAGACTCTGCGTTACCTTTCTTTGTAAGGGCGCTACATGGATGGTGTTTTTAAATAATGCAGGAGCATATTCTCCTGAACAACACTTAATAAAAAATGCGCCTTGATCATGAAGCGCTCAGACTTCCTGAAACGAGCACTTTCAAGTAGAGCGGGTATATACCCGTTACCAATCAAAGTGCAGAATTTCAGTGGGAATTAAAACCACTTT
>CAJXRC010000012.1 GCA_913058405.1 uncultured Colwellia sp.
CTACACTATCCTCTTCGTCGGCAGCGTCAGATGTGTATAAGAGACAGCAGTAATATTTTGAGGATAAATTTCTAATGCTTTTTTATAATCTATATAAGCATCATTGGCCTGTCCTGCAGCTTCATAAAGTACGCCAGATAAGTAAAAGGTATAAGCATTTTGAAAACCATTTTTTACTTGGCCAATAGCGTTACTCATTGATGGATATTTACTTGCTAAGCTTTCTGAACTGACACCTTTTTTTGCCATTTCTTCTTGGGTTTCATAAAGTGCTTCTTGGTTGGCCTCGAGAGCTTTTTGTTGAACCAAATTCGCACGTCGAATTTCAACTAAGGCACCAGAAAGATCGTTTTGGTTTAAATAATTCAGCGCTTGGTAACAATGCAACATACTTTGTTCATAATAATGAATGTCATATCGGATTGCATTATCGTTACTTACAACAGCCTGCACATTCTCTATGCCTCGGCTTAGCTGAATTTTAGCCGCTTGTTCGGTTTGTTGTACTTGTCGGTATACCAAAGCAAAGTCTTGCTGGCTTTCGGTGTGGTTATTGGCGAGAAATTCTAAACGGGCTTTTTCTAATAAGCTTAAACCATAACTGCCGTTGCTTTCGCTGCGTTCAGGTAACAATGATACTGCTTGTTGAAAATTGCCCTGTTGTTGGGCGTTTTTCACCCCTTGCATTTGTTTATTGTAGTTACTAAATAAATCACTAAATGAAGTGCCAGCACAAGCACTTAGCGTTAGTGTAAATAAAATGATTGTGGTAATTTTGGCAGGAATATTCAGCATATTAGTAGCTTATCTTGTTACCAGCATATAGCAAGAAAATAGCTGTATAAAAAGTGTAAGTTTATGCAACTATATGAAACACATGAGGGTGATCTAGAATAAATGCTTATTACGAGAATACAGTATACTTGAGATAGATTTTATTCGATTTACGCATCGATTATGATGCCATAACAAACGAGTAGTAAGTAAGGTTAGCTATCTAACTAAGTTAACTAAGCCAACTAAGCCAAATAAGGATGAGATGATGCATAGAAGTAAAGTATGGTTATTTATTGCAGCTAGCTTGTTATGTTCAGCAGGCCAAGTACAAGCTAAAGATGTCATTGTTGAAATATACAAGAAAAAGTTTATTCCTAGCGAAGTAACTATTGAAGCTGGCGATAGAGTTATTTGGAAAAATATTGAAAAACGTCAATATCATAATGTTTGGTTTAAAGGCTCAGGCGAAGAAGAACCAGATTACTTTTTTCCTGACGAAAGCTATGAACGAAAATTTGATCAGTTAGGTGATTTTGCTTATGAATGTGGACCTCATCCTAAAATGAAAGGCAAGGTTATCGTTAAAAAGGCCGAGTAATAACCTTAAAAATGTTGTTGATATAAACTCGACTTTACCTCGCTATAACCCTAATTTAACTGGGGTTATAGCCGTTTTTTGTTGTGAAATAAGGTGATATAAAAGCAAATTTTTTGATGTAGCGCAAAATTACTCCTAATTATGTAACTATTTATTACAACCCCTCGAAAACTTGATTTCCATCAAGTTGCTTACTAAGCTTCCTCGCTATCATCTACTTGCTTTATAAAAACATACCAATTCTATTTAGTTTATTCTCATTGGGTGGGAATAAACTTAATAGACTTGGTATCACGCATGAACTATTTCATTAAGGAAACACCATGTCAGAGAGCTTTACTAAAGGCATGGCAAGGAATATTTATTACGGTGGAAGTATATTCTTCTTCTTAATATTCTTAGCTTTGACTTTTCACACAGTAAAAGAGATGCCCAAACGGGATAATCGAGAAAATATTACCGAAGCAGTTGAACGCGGTAAACACTTATGGGAAAAAAACAACTGTATTGGTTGTCATACGCTTATTGGTGAAGGCGCATATTTTGCTCCAGAACTAGCAAACGTTTATGATCGTCGTGGCGGTGGCAATGAAGTAGCTTTTAAAGCTTTCTTAAATGGTTGGATGAAAGCTCAGCCATTAAACATTCCAGGCCGTCGTCAAATGCCTAACTTCCACTTAAATGACCAAGAAATTGATGATTTAGCTGAGTTCCTTAAATGGACATCAGAGCTAGATGACAATAATTGGCCACCAAACATTGAGGGGTAGGGCGTGAATACTTTAAAATATCAATCACAAGCCGTAGCAAAACCTTATTTTATTTTCGCTATGATCTTGTTTGTAGGCCAGATATTATTTGGTCTTATCATGGGCTTGCAATATGTCGTTGGTGACTTTTTAGGTGGAATCATTCCATTTAACGTTGCTCGTATGGTGCATACCAACCTACTGATTGTTTGGTTACTCTTTGGTTTTATGGGGGCTGCTTATTATTTAGTGCCTGAAGAATCCGAAACTGAACTCTTTAGTCCTAAACTCGCAATCGCGTTATTTTGGATATTTGCTGCCGCTGGCGTATTAACAATTTTAGGCTACTTACTAGTACCTTATTCAACGTTAGCTGACATTACCTTCAATGAATTATGGCCAACTATGGGTCGTGAATTCCTAGAGCAACCAACGATTACTAAACTTGGTATTGTTGTTGTTTGTTTAGGTTTCTTATTCAACTTAGGCATGACTATCTTAAAAGGTCGTAAAACGGCTATTAACATGGTTATGATGACTGGTTTAGTCGGTTTAGCAGTATTCTTCTTATTCGCTTTCTATAACCCAACTAACTTAGCATTAGATAAATACTTCTGGTGGTTTGTCGTTCACTTATGGGTAGAAGGTGTTTGGGAATTAATCATGGGCGCAATCTTGGCTTATGTATTAATTAAAGTGACTGGTGTTGACCGTGAAGTAATTGAAAAATGGTTATACGTAATCATTGCGATGGCACTTATCTCAGGTATCTTAGGTACTGGTCATCACTTCTACTGGTTAATGACTCCTGAATATTGGCAGTGGGTTGGTTCTATCTTCTCAGCACTTGAACCACTTCCTTTCTTCGCTATGGTACTGTACGCGTTTAACATGGTTAACCGTCGTCGTCGTGAACATCCTAACAAAGCCGCTACATTATGGGCATTAGGTACAGCGGTAATGGCATTCTTAGGTGCTGGTGTATGGGGCTTCTTACATACATTATCATTTGTTAACTACTATACGCATGGTTCACAAATTACTGCTGCTCATGGTCACATGGCTTTCTACGGCGCATATGCAATGATTGTTATGACAATTATCTCTTATGCAATGCCTAAGTTACGCGGTATTGGTGAAGCAAACTGTAATAAAGCACAAGTTGTTGAAATGTGGGGCTTCTGGTTAATGACAGTAGCTATGGTATTTATCACATTATTCTTAACAGGTGCTGGTATCTTACAAGTATGGTTACAACGTTTACCTGAGTCTGGCGAAGCTTTAAGCTTTATGGCTACTCAAGATAAACTTGCTATCTTCTACTGGTTACGTGAAATTGCTGGTGTGATCTTCCTTCTAGGTTTGATTTCTTATATCACTAGTTTCTTCATTACAGAGAAAAAAGCTCAAGCATAATGTAAATACATTCTGTTGACTGACAAAAAGCCGTGACAGTGTCGCGGCTTTTTTTTATCTTTTTTTATCTTTTTTTTATTCATCCTATTTTATCTTCACTTCACCGAAAATCGTTTCATCCCTTTGCTACTAGCTGTTACTTTGCTCCTTCCTAATTAACTAATGTTAATTTCAGTACTCTTAATCTGATGAGGATTTAATTATCTTTGCTTCAATCGTTCGAACAATCCAACATAAGCAGAAAGGCTTAAGCTTTCTACTTCCTTTCATGATGATACTTAGCTTCTTCCCTAGCTTAGCTTTAGCCGCTAATGAGGAGGTTGAACAGCAACACAGTGTTCATGAGCGAAAACTGACTATTGATGGCAAAAATGTCACCAAGCACAGTACCAAAGTCAATGGACAAAAGTTTAAATATACCGCCACGACAGGTACTCAACCTGTATGGGATGAAGAAGGCAATCCAATCGCAAGTTTGTTTTATACTTACTATCAGCGCAGTGATGTAAAAGATCGTGCTAAACGGCCATTACTTATTTCTTTTAATGGTGGACCTGGCTCTGCTTCTGTATGGATGCATGTAGCTTATACTGGTCCTAGAGTGCTGAATGTAGACGATGAAGGATATCCATTACAACCCTATGGTGTGAAGACTAACCCCTATTCAATTCTAGATGTTGCAGATATCGTTTTTGTTAACCCGGTAAATACTGGCTACTCACGTGTATTACCTGGTAAAGACGGAAAAATGCCAAGTAAAGAGCAGCAGAAAAAAATGTTCTTTGGCGTAAATGCTGATATCGACTATTTAGCAGAGTGGCTTAATACTTTTGTAACGCGCAATAATCGCTGGCGTTCACCTAAGTATCTTATTGGTGAAAGCTACGGCACCACACGTGTTTCAGGTTTAGCGAAAGAGCTACAAGAACGTCAATGGATGTATGTTAATGGTGTGATTTTAGTTTCGCCAACCGATATTGGTATCAAACGAGATGGCCCGGTAAAAGCGGCAAACAGGTTGCCTTATTTTGCTGCTGCCGCTTGGTATCACAAAGCCTTAATCCCAACACTTCAACAAAAGCCCTTAGCAGAACTACTCGCAGAAGTTGAAACCTTTACATTGAGTAAATATTTACCTGCTTTAGCTAAAGGTGGCTTTATTTCAGCGCAAGAGAAGCAAGGTATTGCTGAGCAAGTCGCAGAATATGCTGGTTTATCGATAGAGGCAGTCATTGCTAATAATCTGGATGTTAATAACGCCTTTTTTTGGAAAGAATTATTACGTGATAGAAAACAAACTATTGGTCGTTTAGATTCGCGTTATTTAGGTATTGATAAAAAAGTCGCGGGCTCAAGCCCTGACTATAATGCTGAATTAAGCTCATGGTTACACAGCTTCACTCCGGCAATTAATTACTATTTACGTGAAGAGTTAGCCTATAAAACAGATATTAAATACAACATGTTTGGTAACGTCCGTCCATGGGATCGTACCGGTAATAAAACAGGTGAGGGACTTCGTTCTGCCATGGCACAGAATCCTTACCTACAAGTCATGATTCAATCAGGTTACTTTGATGGCGCAACCAATTATTTTGATGCTAAATATACTATGTGGCAATTAGACCCAAGTGGTTTGATGAAAGATAGATTGTCATTTAAAGGGTATGAAAGTGGTCACATGATGTACTTACGCCATGAAGATTTACGAGATGCTAACCAAGACATTCGTGAGTTTATCAAGCAAAGCATGCCGGCGAAAGGACAAGCCGCGAAATACTAATGAACCGGTTATAGATTACGTTAATGTTGTCTAATTTTTAAAAAGCTTACTTGTAAAGAGTAAGCTTTTTTTATGTCTAATACCTTTGCTAAATAAGGTTTAATAGCAAAGTTTTAATTTGTAATGAAAAGATAACAACGTTGAATTATAAGAATTTATTGTTAAAGAGAATCATTGTGCTATGTTTTTAACATAAGCGTTTATTTCACAAAGTCGAACATTTTTACTTTGTATGAAATGAAAAATCTCACGTCAGTCTATGCTGATTATTTTGCAAATAAAGTGAAAAGGAATGTGATCTTCATTGTTTAAATCACCGTAGATACTAAGGAATAGTTAACCTTGATTAAGGCGCTACTTTAAACAGCTAAATTAGATATTAACTTTGCTGTTAATTTAAAAGAACGTAATCACTTAAACACACTTAAGGTAACTGAATAGGATGTTCAAAAAAGCCATTATATTACTGCAAGATTACCTAAGTCACTTAGGATTTAAGGCTCAAATTCACTTTGAATTAGAAGGCTGTTATAAAATCCTGCCGAATAGTAAAAAAATTGACCTTAACTCCATTAACCACAGACTAGCTCTGCTGGGTATCGACGGTGAAGTTGTTAATGAGTATTGGAAAAACCAATGGGAATATGTATCTTTATTTAACGGCCAATCTCCACTGAAAGAAGCAGATAATTTAGTTCGAGCTATACATCATTTGCCTAGAATATTTGCTCAACATGGTATTACGGAAACATTAATAAAACCTGTCGTTTGGTCTGGTGATCAAGGGAAATTAGCGCTAGGTTCTAGAGATATTTTCACCACAGATACTAGGGCTGTCCATATTCCTAATGCGATACAAGTTAACGTTAGTGTTATCAATAAGCAGGGCGTTAATATTATTTCCAAGGACGGCTTTGGCGAATACTTACAACAATGCTTTTTGCAAACGAGTAAAGCATGTAGCTTATTATATCTACCTGAAGAAGAAGCTTTTGAACGTTTAAAACTCAAATCAGCCTATGGTTTATCAGCGGAGCTTTGTTCTCCTTGCGATATTTCGGGTGGTCATCAAGGCAGTATTGCGCTTTATAAGAAGCTAGGTAAGCATAATCAACAAATGGGTCAAGAGACGTTATTGTTTGATCAGCATAGTAAAACACTCGTTACCGAACAGAATTGGCAAAAAACAGCCCGCATAGAACACAGACTAGGTGCGTCAAGTACGTCTTATAATCCACATGCTAATGTCTTATTTTCTTTGATGAATGTCGTCGATGCGATAGAGGTTTATATACAGGAAAGCTGCGTGTCAGATTTATCTTCTTCATTACAAACCATCGAATTACCTGAATCACTATATAACAGATACCAAAAAGGGATTGAAGGCGCTAAAGACTCTCTTGGCGCTATTGAACTCTTTATTCGTTGTCCTTGGTTTAGTGAACGAATCAATAAGGTGCAGCAGTTCATGCATTTAATAAACAGTGATTGCAGCGAATCGGCTCATTTAGGCGATTTGATTAAGCAACAAATTCTCCAGAAGTATCAAGCAGGTAAAATCGCATTACCCACTAACTTTAGTCTCATTTTATAGGCGGCGTTTAATGAACATTAACCAATATAACGAAGTAAGCGAGCCCAAATCACCGACATTAACGGGTAATTGCATAAATAGTAAACGTGCTGAATTGAAGCGTTATTTTAAAGCAACGTGGCAGCGTTATGACTCTTTGTTTTCATTGATCAATAATGATGAAGCATATTACCAAAGGCCTGAACCGTTAAGACATCCACTAATTTTTTACTTTGGACATACCGCCTGTTTTTATATTAATAAACTTATATTAGGTAAGTATATCGACGAGCGTATTAACCCTCAAATTGAAGCTATCTGTGCTGTTGGTGTTGATGAAATGAGCTGGGATGATCTTAATAGTGCGCATTATGATTGGCCAACAGTTGATGAAATAAGAGTTTACAGACAACAAGTTTTCAATGTCGTTGACCGTATTATTGACACTATGTCGTTAGTATTACCGATTAAACAAAATTCACTCGCGTGGATTATTTTAATGGGCTGTGAACATGAACGTATTCACATTGAGACCTCTTCGGTGATTATGCGCATGTTGCCATTAGCCGTATTAACATCGAATGAACAGTGGCCTACTTGCCTACAAACAGATAGCCCGCCAACTAATGTGTTAGTACCAGTAAAAGGAAGTGTTATTAATTTTGGTAAGCCAACTTCTGACGATAGCTTTGGTTGGGACAATGAATACGGAAATGCATCGGTATCGTTAAATGATTTTCATGCGGCAAAATATTTAGTATCTAATGAAGAGTTTTTGGGCTTTGTTAAGGACGGAGGTTATCAAAATAAGCTTTTCTGGACTCAAGAGGGCCAGCAATGGTTGGCATTTACTGAAGCAAAAATGCCACGGTTTTGGTTAATGCAGTCGGGTGAATATTGGCAGCGGAACTTACTAAATGAAATGCCTTTGCCCCTTGATTGGCCAGTAGAAGTTAATTATCTCGAAGCTAAAGCTTTCTGTAATTGGAAGAACAGTCTAACCGATGAGGGCTTGACTGATAATGACTTAACCAATAAAGAGAACCAAGGCCACTATAGATTACCCTCTGAAGGTGAGTGGATAGCGCTGAGAGGGCAGGTTGAGGGAGACTTATTGTCATGGCAACAAGCACCAGGAAACATCAATAGTGAATATTTTGCGTCTTCTTGCCCAATAAATAAGTTCTCACAAGGTGATTTTTACGACATTGTCGGTAATGTATGGCAATGGACAGAATCAGCCATTGACGGTTTTAATGGTTTCACCATTCATCCTTTATATGATGACTTCTCCACACCAACCTTTGATGGTAAACACAACCTAATTAAAGGAGGATCTTGGATCTCAACAGGAAATGAGGCGATGCAGAACTCTCGCTATGCTTTTCGTCGTCACTTTTTTCAGCATGCAGGCTTTAGGTATGTTGTGAGTAAATCTGAGAGTATTCCAAATTTAGCAGATAATCACTATGAAACTGATACTCAAGTTTGCCGACAACTTGAAAATCACTTTGAACAATTGAATTCTTTGAGTTCTTCGTTATCCGATAAAGAGCAACAACCTATAAATGAGCTGAATCAAGCTACCAATGAACAGCATTTAGCAAATAATTACTTAGAAAAACTCGCTGACACCATTATTAGAGTAATCGATAAATATAACGTTAAACCAATGTCAAAATGCCTAGATCTAGGCTGTAATGTCGGTGGTTTGAGTTTTATCTTGGCTAAGTATTTTACTACAGTTGATGCAGTAGATTTTTCTGCGAGATATATTCAATACGGCGTAAAGCTTCAACAAGGTGAATCGATACGGTATGTAATGCCTCGTGAAGGAGAGTTAATTGATTTTAAGGAGTTTACTTTAGCTACTGAATTGTATGCAGAATCAAAGAAAATTCACTTTAGCCAAGGAGACATTAGTAATTTAAAGAATATATTTGCAGGTTACGACGTTATTGTGGCACAAAATGTTTTGGAGCAAAGTTATGACCCCGCATTATTTCTAGCACACGTGCATAATCGACTTAATGCAAAAGGGCTGTTAGTGATTATTTCGGATTATCAATTTACCGAAAAAATCACAGAGAAAACTAAATGGTTAGGTGGGCAGAAAATCAATGGTGAAAATGTGACAGGGTTTGAAGCATTAACAACGTTGTTGGATAAAAATTTAACCTTAATAAATGAGCAAGAACTTACACAAATAATTAAGACAGACACACGTCACTTTAGTGTTATTAACTCTCATTTAACAATTTGGCAGTTAAATGATAATAACTCATAGTATGAGCAAAACCGACAGAACTATAACGCTTTTTATTAACGGTACTTATTCGTTGTGTTAGATAAGTGAAAATCGTCCGTAACACTCGGTTTAACTCGGTTGTGTATCTCTAAATGTTGGTTGCAGAATGTAAGTGACATGATGAATTAAACACTAATAGTAATGGTTCTGGCTTTATTGATTTCTTTTTAGCCTAAACAACTGTATAATGCGCGCCCAATTATAGTCCTATTCGTTCACCCACTTATAGTAGCGGTCAACGACAGTAACAGCGAGTAACGCCTGTGTTAGATAAATTAAGAAATGTGGCAATTATTGCTCACGTTGACCACGGAAAAACCACTTTAGTTGATAAATTATTAGAACAGTCTGGTACGTTAGATACGCGTGGCGGTCTAGAAGAACGTACGATGGATTCGAATGACATCGAAAAAGAACGTGGTATCACAATCTTAGCTAAAAACACAGCTATTAACTGGAACGGCTACCGTGTAAACATCGTAGATACTCCTGGCCATGCTGATTTTGGTGGTGAAGTTGAGCGTGTAATGTCGATGGTAGATTCAGTTTTACTTATCGTTGATGCGCAAGAAGGCCCTATGCCACAAACGCGTTTCGTAACGAAAAAAGCGTTTGCTCAAGGTTTAAAACCAATTGTTGTTATTAACAAAGTTGATAAGCCTGGTTCTCGTCCTGATTGGGTTATGGATCAAGTTTTTGAATTATTTGATAACTTAGGTGCTACTGATGAACAACTTGACTTTAAAGTTGTTTACGCTTCAGCAATTAATGGTTGGGCTACGCTTGAAGAAGGCGAAACTGGCACTGACATGACACCATTGTTTGATACTATCCTTAAAGAAGTTCCACAACCAGTAGCTGATCCAGAGGGTGCATTCCAAATGCAAATCTCTCAACTTGATTACAGCTCATATTTGGGTGTTATCGGTGTTGGTCGTATTACGCGTGGTTCTGTTAAACCAAACCAACAAGTAACGATACAATTAGCAAACGGTGGTGTTCATAACGCTAAAGTTGGTAAAGTATTCGGTTACTTAGGCCTAGAACGTCTTGATATCGAAGAAGGTTTTGCTGGTGACATTATTGCAATTACCGGTTTAGGTGAGTTAAAAATATCAGATACTATTTGTTGTCCAAGTGAAGTAGAAGGTTTACCAGCATTATCTGTTGATGAACCTACTATCAACATGACTTTCCAAGTAAACACTTCACCATTTTGTGGTAAAGAAGGTAAGTACGTTACTTCACGTAACATCAAAGATCGTTTAGACAAAGAATTAATTCATAACGTTGCATTACGTGTTGAACAACTAGCTGATGCTGATAAATTTAAAGTATCAGGTCGTGGTGAACTTCATTTAGGCATCTTAATTGAAAACATGCGTCGTGAAGGTTTTGAATTAGCTGTATCACGCCCAGAAGTTATTATTCGTGAAGTAAATGGCGAGTTACAAGAACCATATGAAACAGTAACGATTGATGTTGAAGAACAACATCAAGGACCTATCATGGAAAGAATGGGTGTTCGTAAAGCTGAATTAACAGATATGGCACCAGATGGTACTGGTCGTATTCGTATGGACTTCATCATGCCTAGTCGTGGTTTGATTGGTTTCCAAACTGAGTTCATGACATTAACGTCAGGTTCTGGTTTGATTTATCATACATTCTTTGAATACGGACCTCACAAGGGTGGCGAAATTGGCCAACGTAAAAATGGTGTAATGATTGGTAATGCAACAGGTAAAGCATTAACTAACGCTATCTTTAACTTACAATCTCGTGGTCGTATGTTAATCGGACACGGTGTTGATATTTATGAAGGTCAAGTTATTGGTATTCATAGCCGTGATAACGATTTAACAGTAAATGCCCTTAAAGGTAAGCAGTTAACTAACGTTCGTTCATCAGGTACTGATGAAGCACAAACATTAACGCCACCTATTGTTATGTCTTTAGAGCAAGCATTAGAATTTATCGATAACGATGAATTGGTAGAAGTAACACCGGAAAGCATTCGTATACGTAAAAAATTCTTGAAAGAGAATGATCGTAAACGTGAAGGTAGATCAGCTAAGTAATTACTGGTTTCTTTTATGGTTATTGAAAGCGCCTATTACGAAAGTAATAGGCGCTTTTTTGTGGCTGACATTATTAGTTTTTCGATATTAAAAATAAAACGTTTGTAAGACATATCTGCAATTATTGCCAGCCTTCTCAACAATCGTAATAATTCTTTTAGGTAAGTGACTGTATCTTTAGTAGTAAATGATAAAAATGACAAAGACATTCATATTTTGTTACTTCTGTTATAAAAATAATTAAGCAGGGCACGTTTATCATTACTACGCTTATGGGTATCAAGCGGTAAGTTATAAAGCGCTTTTTCAAACAAAAGGAATTGTATTATGTCACCAGCTCAACTAAAAGAACTTCAAGAGTTAAGCCACATCTTCAGTCAAGGTAAAGCCGACCCAAAACAAATTCATCAGCTTTCAGCTTTGTTAGCACAAATTAACTGTTTTGCCGAAGATAGCAAAGTTAAGGAAGCAGGGCCGGTTAGCTTTATTAGTGCTCCTAACCTAGGTTTATAGTGAGGTTGTATCTGATGCTTTGCGGCTAATACCAGCTTACTGCTTTGTTTTATTAGCCATTATCTCGATAAGTCGCCGCATCTATTATTGCCCATAAATGAAAGATCCCAGCAATAATAGCTGGAACGACCATCCACCAAAGCGCATAACCACCGACGCATACAATGGCAAAAATTAGTGCCGCCATTAACCTACCTTGAACTAGTTGCCCTAAACCAGGGAAAAAAACATTACAAATTGCAGAAATTACATTGCCTGCAGAACCTTGACTAGACATTAGTCACTCCAAATTATTCTATAGTGAAACTAGCATAAGCTAGCTAATTAATTGTCTCTATCTTAATATATATGCCAAATAGGGCAAA
Source organism: uncultured Colwellia sp. (assembly GCA_913058405.1). Lineage (GTDB taxonomy): Bacteria > Pseudomonadota > Gammaproteobacteria > Enterobacterales > Alteromonadaceae > Colwellia. Next base: position 12,164 of record CAJXRC010000012.1, read on the forward strand.
TCAGTAAATTGTTAACAAATATGAGTTTATTTAAAGAAACAAAGCTATTAAGTTTTTGGCACGACCATAAAGGGCTGCTATTTTACTTTGCTCGTCGTATACAGCGTGAGCAGATACAAGTAGTTGCCGGTTATTTATCATATGTTTGTTTGATGTCTTTGGTTCCATTAGTTGTTGTCATGTTATCGGTAATGACAGCATTTCCACTTTTTGCTGAACTGCAACACAGTATCGAACAGTTTGTTTATCAAAATTTTGTGCCTGCTGCAGGTGATGTGGTGCAACAGTATTTAACTGGCTTTGTAGCAAACGCCTCCAAAATGTCGGCTGTCGCAATCTCCTTTTTGTTTGTCGCTGCACTGCTTTTGATCTCATCGATTGATGGTACCTTTAATAAAATTTGGCGAGTCACTGATAAGCGACGCACCATCACCTCGTTTGCTATGTATTGGATGGTCTTAACACTAGGCCCAATATTGGTTGGCGCAAGTATTGCGTTATCCTCTTACTTAGTTTCAATTGTCGCTGTTGATGAATACGATGTATTAGGTCTGTCTGATATGTTTTTACGCATGCTACCACTGCTTTCTTCAATTATTGCTTTCATTATCCTCTACATCGCAGTGCCTAATAAAGCTGTACCTTTCAAATTTGCTCTATCTGGCGCGATTGTAGCCGGCGTCTTATTTGAGTTAGCTAAAAAAGCGTTTGCTCTTTATATAACAGCATTTCCTTCTTACCAAGTTATTTATGGCGCACTGGCAACCATTCCTATTATATTCCTGTGGGTTTATGTTTCTTGGATCATTGTGCTAACAGGGGCATTAATAACGGTTTCTCTACAAGAATATGGAATTTTACAAGAACAGAAAGTAAAAGAAGTCGATAAAGTACAGAAAAAGGATGAGGAAGCATCATGATAGCGTTAATGCAAAGAGTGAGTCAGGCAAGTGTCACTGTTAATGGTGAGATAATTGGTGAAATAGAAAAAGGTTTGTTAGTTTTTTTGGCTGTTGAACCGTTAGATAACGAACAAAAAGCAAAACGATTAGCAGAACGTGTTGCAGGTTATCGTATTTTCAATGATGAAAATGACAAGATGAACCTGAATGTAAAACAAGCGGGTGGGAATATATTAGTGGTATCGCAATTTACTTTAGCTGCGGATACATCAAGTGGTATGAGACCCAGCTTCACTACAGCAGCAAAACCGGAATTTAGTAATCATTTATATGAGTTTTTTGTTAGCCAGTTAAGGGATAAAGGTTTTGATGTTCCAACTGGGGAGTTTGCCGCCGACATGAAAGTAGCCTTAATTAATGATGGCCCTGTTACCTTTACCTTAACAATTTGACCTCCTATAGCGATATAAGTCTTATCACCCAAAGCACTGTTTATTTTTTAACTAATTAAACTATCACTTTATGTTAAGTGGTGTTATAATCTCGCGCCCGTTAAGTTTGAGTTGTGACTTTTTAGTCTAAATTTCATACAAGACGGGGGTCTTTCAAAAGGCAGTGACGGGTCAATTTTCGGCCTTAAATTTTATATTATCTTATTGTTTATCTTGCATTTAGCAAGGTTTAGAAAAAAGATAACAATGGAGCAAAATCAATGATCCAAATGCAATCACAGCTGAATGTTGCTGATAACAGTGGCGCTAAGCGTGTTCAATGTATAAAGGTTCTTGGTGGCTCGCACCGTCGCTATGCACGCATTGGTGATATCATCAAAGTTGCCGTAAAGGAAGCAAGTCCTCGCGGTAAAGTAAAAAAAGGTGATGTTCACACTGCGGTAGTGGTGCGCACTAAGAAAGGTGTTCGTCGTACAGATGGTTCTGCTATCCGTTTTGACGAAAACGCGGCTGTAATGTTAAACGCTAACTTACAACCAATTGGTACTCGTATTTTCGGGCCTGTGACACGTGAACTTCGTAATGAGAAATTTATGAAGATCGTATCATTAGCACCAGAAGTACTTTAAGGAGTCACGATAATGGCATCTAAAATTCGTCGTGATGATGAAGTAATTATACTTGCAGGTAAAGACAAGGGTAAGACTGGTAAAGTCACTAAAGTTCTTGTTGAAAGCGGCAAAGTATTCGTAGAAGGCGTTAACTTAATCAAGAAACACACTAAGCCTGTACCTCAGTTACAGCAGCCTGGTGGAATTGTTGAAAAAGAAGCACCTTTACAAGTTTCCAACGTAGCGATTGTTAACCCAGCAACGGGCAAAGCAGATCGTGTTGGTTTTAGAGTTGAAAACGACAAGAAAGTACGTTTTTTCAAATCTAATAACGAATTAATTTAATTGGAGTAAACGATGGCGAAACTGCATGATTTATATAAAGATACAGTTGTAGCTGAATTGCAAAAGCAATTTGGTTATAAAAGTGTCATGCAAGTCCCTCGGATTGAAAAGATCACCCTTAACATGGGTGTTGGTGAAGCTATTTCTGATAAGAAAGTTTTAGAACACGCCACAAATGATCTTACTGCAATCTCAGGGCAAAAGCCGATCACGACAGTAGCACGCAAATCAGTTGCGGGCTTCAAAATTCGTGAAGGCTACCCTATAGGTACAAAAGTAACTCTACGCGGCGAGCGTATGTGGGAATTTTTAGAGCGTTTAATCTCTATTTCAATCCCTCGTATCCGTGATTTCCGTGGTTTAAATCCAAAGTCATTTGATGGCCGTGGTAACTACAGCATGGGCGTTCGTGAGCAAATCATCTTTCCAGAGATCGAATACGATAAAATCGATAAGATCCGCGGTTTAGATATCACTATTACTACTAGCGCGAAAGATAACGAAGAAGGACTAGCTTTATTGTCTGCCTTTGAATTCCCGTTCAAGAAGAAGGTGTAGAGTTATGGCTAAAACGTCAATGAAAGCTCGTGAAGCTAAAAGAACCAAGTTAGTTGCACAATACGCTGAAAAGCGTGCTGCACTAAAAGCAATCATCTCAGGTACAGATTCTTCTGATGAAGAACGCTGGGATGCCGTATTGAAACTTCAAAGTTTACCTCGTGATTCGAGCAGTAGTCGTCAACGTAACCGTTGTAACATTACTGGACGTCCACATGGTTACTTACGTAAATTTGGTTTGAGCCGTATTAAATTACGCGAAACTATGATGCGTGGTGAAGTTCCAGGTCTTAAGAAAGCTAGTTGGTAATTCACGGGAGTAAATGGTTATGATGACTGATCCTATCGCGGACATGTTTACACGCATCCGCAACGGTCAATCTGCAGCAAAAGTTGCAGTACAAATGCCATCTTCAAAAGTTAAAGTTGCAATTGCAACATTACTTAAAGAAGAAGGTTACATTTCAGAGTTTTCAGTATCAGGTGATGTAAAACCTGAACTTGCTGTTACATTGAAATATTTTGAAGGTAAAGAAGTAATTGAAAAGATCAAACGTGTTTCACGTCCTGGTCTTCGTATATACAAAAGCTGTGATGAACTTCCTAAAGTTCTTGCTGGCATGGGTATTGCGATCATTTCGACTTCTAAAGGTTTGATGACGGATCGTGCCGCTCGCTCTGCGGGTATTGGCGGTGAAGTTCTTGGTTTCGTAGAGTAAGGAGAATAATATGTCTCGTGTTGCAAAAGCACCTGTCGTTGTTCCTGCTGACGTTACCATTACGTTATCAGGTCAAGACATTACAGTTAAAGGTCCAAAAGGCGAATTATCTCGCACGATCCATAGTGACGTTGTTGTTTCTCAAGAAGAAACTAACATCATTACTAATATCGTAGCTGATGTTAAAGGCGCTTGGGCTCAAGCCGGTACTGCACGTGCTTTAATCAATAATATGGTTGAAGGTGTTAGTAAAGGTTTTGAAAAGAAATTAGTTTTACAAGGTGTTGGTTACCGTGCCAAAGCTGCTGGTAAGTCTTTAGATTTATCATTAGGTTTTTCACACCCAATCAAACACGCAATTCCTGAAGGAATTAAATGTGAAACTCCTAGCCAAACTGAAATCACACTTTCGGGTTGTGATAAGCATTTAGTTGGTCAAACCGCTGCGAACATTCGTGCATACCGTAAACCTGAGCCTTATAAAGGTAAAGGTGTTCGTTACGCTGATGAACACGTTCGTCGTAAAGAAGCTAAGAAGAAGTAGGGTAATACTATGGATAAGAGAACATCTCGTTTGCGCCGCGCTAAACGCGCTCGTGCAAAAATTAGCGAGTTGGGTGCGAATCGTTTAGTTATATTCCGTACTCCTCGTCACATTTACGCTCAATTGATAGCGCCAACTGGTTCTGAAGTAATCGCATCTGCGTCTACTTTAGACAAAGAAGTTGCAGCTCAAATTGAAAAAACAGGTAATGTTGCAGCAGCAACTGCAGTAGGTAAAGCAATCGCTGAACGTGCTGTAGCAAAAGGTATCTCTAAGATAGCTTTTGATCGCTCTGGTTTCCTTTACCATGGTCGCGTAAAAGCGTTAGCAGAAGCAGCTCGTGAAGCTGGCCTTCAGTTCTAAGGGTTTATAATGGCTAATCATAATCAAGAAAACTCACAACAAAGTGATATGGCTGAAAAGCTAATTGCAGTTAACCGCGTTTCAAAAGTGGTTAAAGGTGGTCGCATATTCAGTTTCACTGCACTAACAGTAGTTGGTGACGGTAACGGTCGTGTTGGTTTTGGCTACGGTAAAGCACGTGAAGTGCCTGCTGCAATCCAAAAAGCAATGGAAAAAGCACACCGTAACATAGTAAACGTTGACCTGAAGGGTACTACTCTTCAGCATGTCATTACTGGCAAGCATTCGGGTTCTAAAGTTTACATGCAACCAGCTTCTGAAGGTACAGGTATCATCGCCGGTGGCGCGATGCGTGCAGTACTTGAAGTTGCAGGCGTTCAGAACGTATTGTCAAAAGCATACGGTTCTACTAACCCAATCAACGTAGTTCGCGCTACTGTTTCTGCCCTAGTGAATATGCATTCACCAGAAGGCATGGCAGCTAAACGTGGCAAGCGCGTTGACGAAATACTGGGGTAATTGAGCATGTCTAAAACAGTTAAAGTAACTCAATTAAAAAGTTCTATCGGTCGTTTACCGAAGCATAGAGCTACATTAAGAGGCCTTGGTCTACGTCGTATCAATCATACAGTTGAGTTAGAAGATACTCCATCTGTACGTGGTATGATTAACAAGGTTTACTATATGGTTAAGGTGGAGGATTAATTATGCATTTAAATACTTTATCCCCTGCACCGGGATCTCACAAAGCTAGAAAACGCTGTGGTCGTGGTATTGGTTCAGGCATCGGTAAAACTGGTGGTCGTGGTCACAAAGGTCAGAAGTCTCGTTCTGGCGGTAGTGTACGTCCGGGTTTTGAAGGTGGTCAAATGCCATTGAAACAACGTTTACCTAAATTTGGTTTTACTTCACGTAAATCTTTAGTTCGCGCTGAAGTTCGTTTACACGAATTAAACCTAATCACAGGCGATGTTGTTGATATTCACGCACTTAAAGACGCTGGCCTAATCACACGTAATATCGTAGCTGTTAAAGTTATGTTATCTGGCGAAATTACTCGTCCAATTACATTACGTGGTATTGCAGTAACTAAAGGCGCACAAGCAGCTATTGAAGCTGCTGGTGGCAAAGTAGAGGAATAATACACAATGGCTACACCAGGAACGGCTACCTCACAAGGTAGTAAGGGCGCAGGCGGTTTGTCTGAGCTTAAACAAAGATTATGGTTCGTATTCGTTGCCTTAGTTGTGCTTCGTTTAGGGTCTTTTGTGCCAATCCCTGGTATTGACGCCGCTGTATTAGCTCAGTTCTTTGAACAACAAAAGGGCACTATCGTAGAGATGTTTAACATGTTCTCCGGTGGTGCACTTGAGCGAGCCTCAGTATTGGCGCTTGGTATTATGCCGTACATTTCAGCTTCGATTATTATGCAATTGCTTACTGTGGTTCATCCCGCAATGGCAGAGCTTAAAAAAGAAGGTGAAGCTGGACGTCGTAAGATCAGTCAATACACACGCTACGGCACTTTAGTTCTAGCAACAGTACAATCGATAGCGATTGCCAGAAGTTTACCGGAAATGATGCAAGGGCTTGTTATTAACGCAGGCTTTAGTTTCTATTTCACCGCAGTCATTAGTTTAATCACGGGTACCATGTTTTTAATGTGGTTAGGTGAGCAAATTACTGAACGTGGAATTGGTAATGGTATTTCGATTATTATCTTTGCAGGTATTGTTGCTGGCATGCCATCCGCAGTTGGTCAAACGGCTGAAATGGCGCGTCAAGGTGAATTGCACTTATTAGTATTATTGCTAATCGGCGTTGTGGTATTTGCAGTAACTTTCTTAGTAGTATTTGTGGAACGTGGTCAACGACGTATTGTTGTTAATTACGCTAAACGTCAGCAAGGCCGTAAGGTGTTTGCTGCACAAAGTACTCATTTACCTTTGAAAGTGAATATGGCTGGTGTTATACCGCCAATCTTTGCCTCAAGTTTAATCTTGTTTCCAGGCACGCTTGCGAGCTGGTTTGGTCAAGGTGACGGCCCCGTTGCTGACTTCTTACAAGGTGTTTCAGGAGCTATGTCTCCAGGACAACCTTTGTATGTGATGATGTTAGCGGCAGCAATTATATTTTTCTGTTTCTTTTACACGGCTCTTGTATTCAATCCGCGTGAAACAGCAGATAACTTGAAAAAGTCAGGTGCGTTCATTCCAGGGATTCGTCCGGGTGAACAAACATCCAAATATATTGATAAAGTAATGACACGTCTAACCCTAGCTGGTGCAGCGTATATTACCTTTGTCTGTTTGGTTCCACAGTTTATGATCATGGCATGGGACGTACAGTTCTATTTCGGCGGGACATCTTTATTGATTATCGTAGTAGTGATTATGGACTTTATGGCACAAGTACAAACGCATATGATGTCTCATCAATATGACAATGTACTTAAAAAAGCGAACTTGAAAGGCTATGGTCGTTAGACCGAGTTGATTTAGTTAACGGAGTATAAAATGAAAGTACGTGCATCCGTAAAAAAGATTTGTCGTAATTGTAAAGTGGTAAAGCGTAAAGGCGTAATTCGCGTTCTTTGTGTTGAACCAAAGCACAAACAAAGACAAGGTTAAGCTTAGCTTTTAACCTAATATCTTTTAGAAGTGGCATTATGTAGATTTATCTGTATAATGCCGCTTCGATTTGCAGAAAAAGAGAATGGTTGGGTATCCTAACGGGCTTTCCAACCAAAGTAATTTTAATTATAAATAGGAGATGTGATTAGTGGCCCGTATCGCTGGCATTAACATCCCTGATCGTAAGCATGCAGTAATCGCCATTACTGCGATTTACGGTATTGGAGCTACACGTGCGAAAGCAATTTGTGCAGCTACTGGTATCGCTGAATCAACGAAGATCAGTGAATTAGACGAAGCAAAAATAGATTTGCTACGCGCTGAAGTGGATAAATTTACCGTTGAAGGTGATTTACGCCGTGAAGTTTCAATGAACATTAAACGTCTTATGGATTTAGGTTGTTACCGTGGCATTCGCCATCGTCGCAGTCTTCCTCTACGTGGTCAACGCACTAAAACAAATGCGCGTACCCGTAAAGGTCCTCGTAAGCCAATTAAGAAGTAAGAGGAACTAGACAATGGCTAAAACACCAGTTCGTACGCGTAAACGCGTAAAAAAACAAGTTGCTGATGGCATGGCTCATATCCATGCTTCTTTCAACAACACAATCGTGACTCTTACAGACCGTCAAGGTAATGCGTTATCTTGGGCGACTGCCGGTGGTTCAGGTTTCCGTGGTTCACGTAAATCAACTCCGTTCGCTGCGCAAGTAGCTGCAGACCGCGCAGGCGCTGTTGCAAAAGAGTTTGGCTTGAAGAATATTGAAGTGTTCGTTAAAGGTCCAGGTCCAGGTCGTGAATCTGCTATCCGTGCCTTAAATGCTGCTGGTTTTAAAATCACCAACATTACTGACGTTACACCTATTCCTCATAATGGTTGTCGTCCTCCTAAGAAACGTCGCGTTTAATTGCACTTTTTAGGATAGTTGGAGAAAGAAAATGGCTAGATATTTAGGTCCTAAGTTAAAGCTTAGTCGCCGCGAAGGTACAGATTTGTTCCTTAAAAGCGGTGTTAGAGCAATTGACACTAAATGTAAAATCGAAACAATACCAGGTCAACACGGCGCCCGTCGCGGTCGTTTGTCAGACTACGGTGTTCAACTTCGTGAAAAACAAAAAGTTCGTCGTATTTATGGCGTACTAGAAAAACAATTCAGTAATTACTACAAAGAAGCGGCACGTCAAAAAGGCAACACAGGTGAAAACTTGTTACAGCTTTTAGAAACTCGCTTAGATAACGTAGTTTACCGTATGGGTTATGCAAGCACTCGTGCTGAAGCCCGTCAATTAGTTAGCCATAAAGCTATCGTGGTAAACGGCGTTGTAGTTAATATTCCATCTTTCACTGTTAAAGCTGAAGATACTGTTTCTGTTCGTGAGAAGTCTAAAACTCAAGCGCGTATTATCGCTGCTTTAGAATTAGCTGATCAACGTGAGAAGCCACTTTGGATTGAAGTAGATAATAAGAAGCTTGAAGGCGTTTTTAAACGTATTCCAGATCGTGCTGACCTATCTGCCGAAATTAATGAACAGTTGATTGTTGAACTTTACTCTAAATAGTAAAGTTGCACTTTAAGAGAGGACATATATGCAGGGTTCTGTAACCGAATTCCTTAGACCACGCTTAGTTGGCATTGAAACCGTTAGCCCTCGTCGTGCTAAGGTAACTTTGGAGCCACTAGAACGTGGTTTTGGTCACACTTTAGGTAATGCGTTACGTCGTATTCTTTTATCTTCAATGCCGGGTTGTGCCGTAACTGAAGTTGAAATTGACGGTGTTTTACATGAGTACAGTAGTAAAGAAGGTGTTCAAGAGGACATCATCGAAATATTGTTAAACCTTAAAGGGCTTGCAGTTTTGTTAGAAGGCAAGAATGAAGCCGTTCTTACCATAACTAAGTCTGGTGAAGGCCCTGTAACGGCAGCTGATATACAACATGACGGAGATGTAACAATTGCAAATCCTGATCATGTTATCTGCACCTTAACAGGTGAAGGTTCTGTTAGCATGCGCATTAAAGTTGAAATGGGACGTGGTTATGTTCCCGCTTCTGCGCGCCGTGATGCCGAGGAAGAAGATCGTGCTATTGGTCGTTTGTTGGTTGACGCCTCATTCAGCCCAGTAGTTAGAATTGCTTATGATGTTGATTCTGCACGTGTTGAACAACGTACAGATTTAGACAAATTAGTTTTAGATATGGAAACCAATGGTACATTGGATCCGGAAGAAGCTATCCGTCGTGCTTCAACTATTCTTGCTGAACAGCTTGATGCGTTTGTTGAACTTCGTGATATCAAAGAAGTAGAGCAAGTGGAAGAAAAACCATTGTTCGACCCAATCTTGCTTCGTCCTGTTGATGATCTAGAATTAACTGTTCGTTCAGCTAACTGTTTAAAAGCAGAAGCAATTCAATACATTGGTGATTTAGTACAACGTGCTGAAGTTGAGCTTCTTAAAACGCCTAATTTAGGTAAGAAGTCTCTAACTGAAATCAAAGACGTGTTAGCGTCGCGTGGTTTGTCTCTGGGCATGCGCCTAGAAAACTGGCCACCTGAAAGCATTGTTGACAACGACTAGTTCGATCATCATTTTTTTAATAGTTTGAGAGAAGGATTAACTTATGCGTCATCGTCAAAGCGGTCGCCAGTTAAACCGTAATAGCAGTCATCGCCAAGCGATGTTCCGCAATATGGCAAGCTCTTTAGTAAAGCACGGCGTTATTAAAACGACTGTTGCTAAAGCTAAAGAACTACGTCGCGTTGTTGAGCCACTGATTACATTGGCCAAAACCGACAGTGTTGCAAATCGCCGTTTAGCGTTTGCTCGTACACAAGATAAAGAAGTAGTAGGTATTTTATTCAAAGAACTTGGTGCTCGTTACCAAGAACGTCCAGGTGGTTACACTCGCATTTTAAAATGTGGTTTCCGTACTGGTGATAAAGCGCCTATGGCATATATTGAATTAGTAGACCGCCCAGTAGTAGAAGATGCTCCTGAAGTAGTTGAAGAATCAGCAGAAGCTTAAACGAAAGTTTATACTTTTATTAAAAAACCGAGCTTAGGCTCGGTTTTTTATTGTCTTAAATTTGATGAATATATTAATCATATAGATAGTGATTATGCCGTTTTCAACGTGAAACTTGTCGCTTTCTTGCTTGACCTAAACGTAAATTCACCGTATAAAATATCTATTATACTTTAGTTTATTCTTTGAGCCTTTATGTCGTCACGAAATCCAATAATCGCAGTCACCGGTTCATCAGGAGCAGGTACATCTACAACGACTGCTGCATTCGAGCATATCTTTAGAACACTCGGTATATCCTCTGTTAATGTTGAAGGTGATAGTTTCCATCGTTTCTCTCGACAAGAAATGGATATGGAAAAACGTAAAGCAAAAGAAGCGCGTACCAATATCAGCTATTTTGGTGATCTTGCTAATGACTTTACTGCGCTAGAAAAGTTGTTTCACGATTATAGCGAAACAGGTAAAGGACAAATTAGACGTTATTTGCATACCTTTGATGAAGCTGTGCCCTACAATCAAATGCCCGGAACTTTTACCCCATGGGAAGAGTTTGGTGAAGGTACTGATTTGTTATATTACGAGGGGCTTCATGGTGGCGTTGTAACTAAGGATAATGATGTCGCAAAGCATGTTGATTTGCTTATTGGCATGGTCCCAATAGTCAATTTAGAGTGGATTCAAAAAATTATTCGCGATACCAATAAACGTGGACACTCTAGAGAAGCGGTAACCGCAAGTATAGTGCGCAGTATGGAAGATTATATCTCTTTCATCACACCACAGTTTTCTCGCACTCATATCAACTTTCAACGAGTACCTACGGTAGATACTTCTAATCCATTTAGTGCAAAGGCGATCCCTAGCTTGGACGAAAGTTTTGTCGTTATTCGTTTTCGTGAAGTCAAAAATGTAGATTTTCAGTATTATCTTCGTATGATTGATGGTTCATTTATGTCGCGAATTAATACCCTTGTAGTTCCTGGTGGAAAAATGGGTCTAGCAATGGAATTAATTTTAACACCGCTAATACGAGATTTAATGGATCGTAAAAACCAAGCGAATAAACAATTAGATTGGATGAGCGACTTATAACACTTTTTTTATTGACTGTACTCATGGCGATTCTTCATTAGAGCGTAAATTGAATTGGTTAATACGAGGGAATAAAGCACCTGTTCGACAAGTGTTTATTTCCCGATAAAAAGTTCGTTTAATTCTGCAGCTAATTGTACTTTTATTTTTGTTTTATCTTGAACTGATATCTGATGCTTAACAAGATGAGCATCAATATCGAAGACATGTTGTTTCAAGTCGATAGATTGCCTAACTAGCTTGCAATGAAATAAGTTGTGGGTTGCCATCACACTATCTTTCACACGATATTTCTCACGGGTTTCCTTAGCTAGATGCTCACTGATATGAGATATCTCATGATCATTAAAGTGTTTTTTTCCACGTTGATCACGAGTCATACCTCGAACGCGATAGTCTATATCTACAACATCCGCTGAGAAGGCCTCAATGACGTAACCCAGTACCTTCAGCGGAGAAATAACACCACAGGTCGATAATTCAATATCGGCTCTAAAAATGGCAATACCATTCTGCGCAGTTTCCTCTGGATAGGTGTGAATACATAAATGACTTTTATCTAAATGGGCAACTAAAGACTCTGGTTGTGCTTCTTCTGAAATCATTAGAGTTACACTCGCTCCTTGAGGAGTGTAATTTTGGCTTGCAATGTTGAGAACATTTCCCCCAATCGCGTGACAAACCTTGATAAGTAAAACTTCAAGTTGTTGACTGCTATAGGTTTGATTGATGAAAGAGTCATAACAATCAACGGATTCAGTTGAAGGTAAATAATGGACCCTATATAACGAAAAACTTAAACTTTTCGTTAAATTATTGAAGCCATACAAGGGGATTTTGTTATCTGTATCCATAAGGTTGTAGGGTTATGGCGCAACAATTTTAAAATCGTGAGTAATATTAACTTTAGCGTTTAACATTAAAGCGACTGAGCAATATTTGTCTGCTGATAAGTTCACAGCACGCTCAACATGCTTCGCTGCTACATCGGTACCAGTGATCACAAAATGAAGGTGAATTTTTTCGAAGAGTGCGGGCACGCTATCAACACGAGTACCAGAAAGTTCGACATGACAGCCGGTTATATTTTGACGGGCTTTTTGCAAAATACTCACTACATCCACTGATGAGCAGCCACCAAGAGAGATTAGTACGCCTTCCATTGGACTTGGGGCTAAGTTACCACTGTTGGCATCTAAAACCATGGTGTGGCCACTTTCTGAGGTGCCCATGAATAACTCTTCGCCTAACCATTTTACTTGTGCTTTCATTATCGACTCTATTTACAATTAATATGTATGGGATTCTATCGAAGATGAAGCACCTTCACCAGTCGTTATGTGTAATAGAGTATTTATAAAGTGACAGCAGCTTATTAACTGTGGGAAATAGAAAGGAAATTAGCTCAGGTCAGTTTCAATCTTTGTGAATAACGGTATCAAAGAGGTTTTTAATTAAACCTGCAAATTCAGTTATGAAGGCTTGCTGCTTGGCATTGACCGGATTATTAACAACACCTGATAATATTTCTTCAAGATCATAGACTATCGCATCTACTTCTCGAATTATGGCATTACGTTGATTAAAGGTTAGACTTTGGTTTTGACTGCAAACATTAATAATTTGGTCACATAGCTCGATTTCAATTGCTGACATTACCGTTTCAGTAGCTTGAGCTGGTGCTACTGCGTTTTCAAATAAACTGAGATGTTCAGTAAGATACTCGATTATTTGAATGTAGCCGTCAGTGTCTGTAACCATAATGTCTTGATTTACCTTTGTAGATGAGTAGTACTTTTGTTTGAGTATAGCAGGAAGTTTAGTGTTTTTAATCGCTGGGAGTCAATAGCCCACTATCTTTGTATAAACCGTTATAAAAAGTTTATGATAGAAGGCTATAAAGTAGTGGGGGGTCGTTTATTTGAGTGTAGTAGGAACAACCATCAACACAGCACGTTGACCATTACCGACATTAGCATTAGGAAAAACAATACTCTCGCCTGGTAGAGTAGTACGGTATTCTTGATTTATATCAGTAGAGAGTAGAGTACCCACGGGATAGTCAGTAAAATTACTTGCTTTATCAGCGATATAAAGTTCGAATTCATCGCTAACTTTAGTGATATCACCTAGTGCTTCAAATAAATTAAAATCGCTATTGTTAAAACTTTTAAGCGTAACTTCTTCATCGCTAACTAATGCGCTTAAATTGTCTGTCATAGCTTTAAAATTTGCCATGTTGTTTTCACCAAAGGGTCTCACTTTACCCAATTCAATCGTAAAAGCGTGAGCGGCAAAGTTGGCACTACTGAAATAGGAAAATGTGCCGCTAGGTCCATGGCCAAATAAAATAGTATTAACACCACAGTTAGCCATGAAGCTTAACTGTTCTTTATCCCATGGTTTACCTGCTTGATAAGGATAAATGGCAAACTTTTCATATTTAGAATCACGAATAGCAGTATGTAAATCGTAGTGGTAGTTTGTAACTTGGGCTGAATTAGTAGCTTCGCTATCGCTGCTATGAAAGCTAAGATCTTTAGCCGTGCCAGCGTTAAAGAAGTCACTAACATAACCTTCTAACTTTTCTGCACGATATTTTTCAAAACAAGGGTCTATCTCTTGATGTTTACCACAGAATAAGCGATTCAAATTTTCAGTTTGAAAACGCTTTGCGATATTCATAGACACAGGGTTACCCATAATTAATAGGGTGCGATGCTTCACTTGAATTTTTTGCGCAACAATGTCACTAATCAATTGCTGTACTATTTCAATTGGTGCAGTTTCATTGCCATGAATGCCTGATGAAATAACAATACTCTTACTTGGCGTTGCCCACTTTGTTGGCTCCACCAATAAAACACCGGTATCGAGTAAGCTAATTTTTGCTTGCTTGACGTTAAAACTCAATTGGTTTTCTGCGCCAGTTTGAACAAAGCCTTGCTCGAACTGGCGTGTTAACGCGATAAAGTCACCTTGTGCAACAAATTGTTGATAAGCTTGAGTAAAGCTATCACCTGTAATGTCTGTAAGGTTCGATGTTTCTGCTGTAAGAGTATTATTGTTTTGCATCTAGAATTTCATACCTGGAGTTAATGTTGCAGGTAGACTCACTTTTTCTGCTTCTACTGAGGCAATTGGGTATGCACAATAATCAGCGGCATAAAATGCACTGGCTCTGTGGTTACCACTAGCACCTATGCCACCAAATGGTGCAGCGCTACTTGCGCCTGTAATTGGCTTGTTCCAGTTAACAATTCCGGCACGAATCCGTGTAAAGAAATGATTATATGACTCTTCACTATCGGATAACAAACCGGCAGAAAGACCAAAACCAGTATTATTAGCTTCGTCAATTGCTTTATCGAAATCAGTGTAGCGATATAGTTTAACCAATGGACCAAAATATTCTTCATCAGGTATGTCGGCAATAATATCACTAACATCAATAATACCTGGTGAAACAAAACCAGTACCAACTTCTAGGTGTTTAAGTTCTACAATCGATTTTGCACCTAGTGCAGTTAATTTAGCTTGTGCATCGACTAAGCTCAATGCCGCTTTTTCTGAGATCATAGAACCCATAAATGGTTGCTCTTCATCATCGTAGTAACCAATAGTTAAGTTTTTAGTTACTTCAATAAGACGGGCCAAGATAGCATCGCCTTGTTCATTGGCTTCAATGAATAAACGACGAGCACAAGTACAACGTTGGCCAGTAGTAACGAAAGCAGATTGCACAATATCATGTACAACGGCATCAATATCACTAACATCTTTAATAACAAGTGGATTATTTCCACCCATTTCTAGCGCAAGAATTTTACCTGGCTGACCAGCAAATTGTTCATGCAATAAATGACCTGTCGTTGAGCTACCCGTGAAAAATAAACCATCAATAAGTTTATGGCTAGCAAGGGCTTTACCTGTTTCTACTTCACCTTGAACTAGGTTGATAACACCGTTAGGTAAACCTGCTTGTTCCCAAAGTTTTAACATTTCTTGTGCAACGCGAGGCGTTAATTCACTTGGCTTAAATACAATAGTATTACCGGCAATTAATGCTGGTACTATGTGGCCATTTGGTAAGTGACCAGGGAAATTATAAGGACCAAAAATAGCGACAACACCATGAGGTTTGTGACGGATAAATGCTTTAGCGCCAGGCATAGGGTTTTCAACTGTGCCAGTACGTTCTTGGTAAGCTTTAAGTGAAATAGCTACCTTAGCTACCATTGCGCCAGCTTCCCCTGTAGTTTCCCACTTAGGCTTGCCTGTTTCTAAAGCAATCGTTGTTGCTAACGCATCTTTGTTCTCAGCTAATAACTCAGCAAATTTTGTTACTACAGCAACACGTGCTTCTAAGCTGATATTTGCCCAGCTTTCAAATGCTTTACGCGCGCTTAATACAGCATCGTTTACTTGATCTGCACTGGCCGTTTTACCTTGCCAAATGATTTCATTACGAGCAGGATTTGATGAACTAACATCGTGACCTAAGCCTGCTTGCCATTGACCATTAATAAACTGAACTGGGTTTGTGTGAGACATGGTGTTTCCTTCTCATTGATAGTGGTGATAGAGAGGTTCTGCTACCACCATTAGTAATTTGATGCGCGGCCAGTGTTAGCCACGCTAAATTTGTAAGTTGTTGTGCTAAGACAAAGTGGTAGGGGTTAGTTGGATATTATGCGAACCCAATCACCAGGGCTGACCATCAAGGCATCAGCAACTGCTTGACTAATCACAACTTGGTTAGCGGTGTCGCGTAATGAAAGTGGCGCTTGAGTGGCTCTAAAGTCTTCAACTTTACTATTACAAATAATGTAATTATCAGTTGATTGCACTTCATCAATGATCACTTGGCAACGCTTACTTTGGTTAACCGATCTAATATTGTTAACATTCGACTCCACCGTTGGACCCGCATCAAAAATATCAACATAACCACGTCTTGCAAAACCTTCCGCTTCTAATAAGCGAAGTGCTGGCACTGTTTGCGGATGTACCTTGTCAATCACGTCTTGTGCTTCTTTACTTAGCAAGTTCACGTAAATTGGATACTTCGGCATTAACTCAGCGATAAATTCTTTTTTACCTATACCAGTTAAGTAATCGGCAGTAGGGAAGTCCATTGAGAAAAAATGCTCTTCAAGCCAATTCCAAAATGGTGAGCGACCTTCATTGTCTGAAACACCACGCATCTCTGCAATAATGGTGTCAGAAAATCGCTCTTTATGTTCCGCGATAAAAAGAAAGCGGAAACGTGATAGAAAACGACCATTGTTATTTTTACGATGGCTATCACTTAAAAATAAGGTACAAATTTCACTCGCACCGGTGTAATCATTACACAGTGATAAAGTTTCTACGGTATTGTAAATATTCAGTTCACGTGAGCTATGGACAACTTTACCTAAGTGATAATGATAAAAAGCATCATCTAAACCAACAGCAGCTTCGATACCACTGGTACCAACAACATCACCCGTTTCGGTATCTTCCATAACAAAAAGATAACCTTCTTTTCCTGCTTGGCTAACTTCTTTTGAAAAGGATTCTTCAGCAAGGCTAATGCGTTGTTGAAGTAATTGTTCATTTACTGGTAGTGACGTAAAACCGTGGCCAGAATCTATTGCGATTTGGTATAAGGCTTTCAAGTCACTTGTTTTAATAGGACGTACAATTATCATAAATGCTCTCGATGAAAAGAAGTGGAAACCTGCTCAAACTCTCGAAAGCATGAACAGGTAACTATTAGCATTAACTAGGCTAGTCTCGGTTAAGTTAAACTAAGCTAGCGATTGCTTTTTCAAAGCGTGCTAAACCAAGGGTGATATCTTCATCAGAAATAACAAGTGATGGTGCAAAGCGAACAATACTTGCGCCTGCAACTAATACCATAACACCTTCATCCATTGCTGCGTTTAAGAAGGTTTTAGCCTGGCCTTGGTATTTTTCGTTTAATACAGCACCAATTAATAAACCTTTACCACGGATTTCAGAGAAAACATTATATTTAGCATTAATTGCGTTTAGGCCTTCAACGTAAAGTTTAGCTTTAGCTTTGATACCGGCTAAAACTTCTGGGGTATTTACCGTATCTAATACTGCTTCAGAAACAGCACATGCTAATGGATTACCACCGTAAGTACTGCCATGAGTACCAATTTTAAGGTGCTTCGCAATTTCAGTCGTTGTAAGCATAGCGCCGATAGGGAAACCACCGCCTAAACCTTTAGCTGAAGTTAAAATATCTGGTGTAACTCCAAGATCCATATAGGCGTACAATTCACCTAAACGGCCAACACCTGTTTGTACTTCATCAAAAATTAATAGTGCGTTGTGTTGATCACATAAAGCGCGAACACCTTTAATAAATTCATCTGTTGGTGAAACGATACCGCCTTCACCTTGCAATGGTTCAATCATTACAGCACACGTTTTATCAGAGATTAATGCTTTTAAGCTATCAAGGTTGTTATATTCTGCATGATCGATATCACCTGGTTTTGGACCAAAGCCATCAGAATAAGCAGCTTGACCACCAACGGTTACAGTAAAGAAAGTACGGCCATGGAAACCCTGCTTAAAAGCAATGATTTGTGATTTATCTGCACCATGTACGTCTAATGCCCAACGACGAGCTAACTTAAGTGCTGCTTCATTTGACTCAGCACCTGAATTACAAAAATATACTTTTTCAGCAAAAGTACTATCAACTAATTTTTTTGCTAAGCGTAACGCTGGCTCATTTGTTTGAACATTTGATAAATGCCAGATTTTTTCGCCTTGCTCTTTTAATGCACTTACTAAAGCTGGGTGACAGTGACCTAAAGCACTAACAGCAATGCCGCCTGCAAAATCAATATATTCTTTATCTTGTTGATCCCACACTCGAGAGCCTTGACCGCGAACGGGAATAACCGCTGAAGGTGCATAGTTTGGCACCATTACATCATCAAATAAGCCGCGTTCAACCGAAAAATGTTCTGACATTTTTTAAATCCTCATTCATAAGTGGGTAATTTTTTTAATAGCTTATACCAATTGAGCTAATTTATTAATCAAATTAGAATTTCATTAGCGAGCTTAGAACAAACAAAAATTATTTAAACATAGTTATTCTATATTTGATTAATTTTGCGATGTTATCAGTTCGCTAATGACTTCCCAAAGGGCTAGTTTAAAAGGTTTACATACATCGTTATTGGTTTTGACAAGGGAATAACCATTCTCTTCAACCAATGCCTTGCCTGTAATCCTTTTAACTCTCGCTAATTGAGTAATTAATTAATTCACTTGGTATCACTGCATATTCTTGATAAAGCTTAATGAATATCTAATTATTGTGAAAAATAATAACAGTGAGTTAAAAAATAGAGCAATAGTATGACAGGAAATAGACGGCTTGTCTTGCTGTGCTAGCCTGTAGCCCAGAAGAAACAAAGGCTTAGCTAACTTTATTCATAAAAGGTGAATATTTATTGTATCGGATTGTTTTGTTGAGATAAGAAGATAAGTGAGTGAGTAGGCGCTTGCTTGATGAAAGTCATCAGGGGTATTTTTTAATAATTAATCAGAAAAAAATCATGGAAAAAACTGAGTTTTGTGGCAATTGAACGAAAAACAGAGGAAAAGAATCTGTTAAGACTATTTTTTAACTTAACTGAAGTTCAGTTTGATGTGATCAATATCGCTTTTCTTTAGTAGTGTTATTTCTGCGGGTGTTAAATTAGCTGTATTGAGTAGCTTTTTACTTTCATCACTATTAATTAGCTCTTCTTTTGCTAAAGCACGAAAGGCAACATAAGCTTTAGCTTTAGCAACAAGTTGTGCGATAGGGTGCATTTTTTCGAGACTATCTGCGTAAGCCAAATCAAAAATAGGTTCAGTTATAGCAAGACGTTTAAAATGCATCTTCTCAATTAAATCAGCAGAAAGCTGCGAGCTTCGCATAACTAGTTGTTCGAGAAGCAGATCTTCACTCGTTTCTATTTTCGATAAAACATTATGCAAACGTTTATCTTTTTGCTCAAATGCATTACGCAATTCTTTTTTATGCATATCACTAAATTTTGTTAAATAGCAGCGAGTTACGGCAAGCCTACCTATATTTGACAGCATACCTGTGGTAAAAGCAGTAAACTCATCAAGTCCTTGCTCTTTGGCTAACACGCTCGATGCTAGCGCAATGGATAAGCTATCATTCCAAAGCTTGCGTTTCATTAAACCGTAAGGAGCAGTGCTAGTGGGTAACCAGTGTTTTAGGGTAAAAGTTGGCATAACCAATTTTAAGTTATCTAAACCAATGTAGCTTAATGCTAGTTTGGCATCGGTCACTTGTACATCAGCACGTTTTCTATATTGTGGTTTATTTACTAAGCTTATTAAATCAATAGTTAACCAAGGTAATGAAGCAGCAAGATCTTTGATTTGGTTTACTGAAGCGGCCCGAGCAGATAAAATATCAAGAATAGCAGGGCAGGCATCTTCAATGCCTAAAATGTAATGGTATAGGTGTTCTTTATTATCAAAGTCACTATTAATTTCTGTACGAAGCCTATTAAAGAAGTTCTGTTTAGTTTGTTTTCGAAAATGCTCTTCACCATGCTCAGCAATAATTTTCTCTTGTTGAGCTTGTACCTCAACAGATAACAACTCTCGGCGGCGGTTTTCTTGCTCGCTACCTTGATGGTCAACCAATGAAACTTTACCACTTTGCTTTTCCGCAAAATCTTTACAGATAGATAGGCTAATAGCGCGTTGATAGATTGTGGCGACTGTTTGATTGTTTTCAAAAATTTGCATAGAGGTTTTATTGCTTACCTAGAAAATAAAATTGAGCATTGAATGCGTTACGTCTAGCGTTTTAATTGCTATAAGGCAGTAAACACCACTTTATATGGCTTTACGCTAAAAAGCTCTTGTTATTAGTTTATCGGATGATTTTTAAATTGCTTGATAAAATTTGCTAATAAAGATTGCCCTTGCTCGGTAAGAATTGATTCCGGATGAAACTGCACGCTGCTAATTGCTAGAGTTTTATGCTCTAGCGCCATAACTTCATCCACTTCACCTTGTTCATTTTGGCTCCATGCTGTCATGGTGAGTTCAGCAGGTAATGTATGCTTATTTACAATGAGAGAGTGATAACGTGTAACTTGTAATGGGTGATTTAATTCAGCAAATAAACCTTGTTGATTATGTGAAATCTTTGAGGTTTTTCCATGCATAACTTTTTTGGCTTTTTCTACACTCGCGCCAAAATGTTGCGCAATACATTGGTGGCCTAAACACACACCTAGTAAAGGTATTTTACCGGCGAATTCTTTGACAACGCTAAGGGAAATTCCTGCTGAATCAGGATCACAAGGACCTGGGGATATAACAATATACTGAGGTTTTAGCTGTTCAATTTCTTTAAGGCTAATTTCATTATTTCTATAGACAACAACCTCTTGACCTAGCGCTTGAAAATAATGCACTAAATTAAAAGTAAATGAGTCGTAATTGTCGATCATTAATAACAAAAAAGGTCGCCTAGCAGCTAATAAAATTCGCGGCTATTCTAATGCTTTTATTGAAATGGGGCAATGCAATGAGAGGATAAAAAGTAAGAAGCTAGCAAGTTGCTAGCTTCTTATTGTATCGCTTATCGTTTTACTTAGAACTTAGCTGTCATTTGAACCCAAAGTTTATTGGTATCAGTTGGTGCTATGCCTGAATCACCTTCGCTGTAGTTAGCAGCTTTAACTAAAACACCGTAGTTTTTGTTAATTTGGTAAGTCGCTACTAAATCAATCTCGTTACCGAAATCAATGCTACCTTCATCAGATGAGAAATCATGGTAAGTTGCAGCCCATTTAACGCCCGACACTTTGCCTTTAGCAGTTAAATAAATATCTTGTAGACCTTCTTTTGGAGTACCTAAGAATTTATCAGCCCAACCGTTGAATTTATGTTTAGTTGCTAATGGTGTATTGAATGCTACTTTACCATCATCACTACCTAATAACTCATAACCACCTATAACAGTAACTTGATCAAAGTTATAGCCAGCTTCAGCATTGATATACATAGCTGAATAGCTCATTGGGTTATCACCGCTGTCGCTTTGACTTGCAAGGCTAGCATTTACTAGGAATTTACCAAACTTGCCATTATACAAAGCACCTACTGTACTGCTAGAATTTTTATAATTCGCAACAGCTTCATAGTCTAAAAGGTATGCAAAACCAGCTAATTTGTGGTTTTTGTTAATCTTGTATTTCGCATTGATTAAATTAAACTCACCTTTTACATCCGCATCAGTAATGCTACTGATACTTTGGATGTAGCTATAATCAACAGAGAAAGCATCCGCTTTATACTGTGCGCGAACTCCATCATATGTCTGTTCATTTTGACGCCAGCCTACACCACCAACAAAACGTTGGTTGTTATGTAAAATACGTTGGCGACCAGCAACAGCGGTAAAACCATCGTTAGCATATTTGATAAAACCTTGGTTTACACCAGTGCCTTGAGGATCTGCAACTACAGGGTATTCAGTTTTACCGTTAGTTTTACTATTGTAGTCATCTACAAATGCATCAACTTTATCTATTTCTAAACCAAGTGAAAAATTGCTGTAACTGCCAGTATTTACAGTGATACGACTTTTTAGTGTTAACGCAGATGCTTTTTTATCTATACCGTCTTGATCAACGCCTTCATAACGAGCACGTAAATTAACTTTAACTGTGCTTTCACTTAATGCTTCAGTAATACTGTTGCCGTGTTCTGTTTCACCAGCAAAAGCGGTAGGAGCTGCTAAAATAGCGGCACTGATTAATGATAAGGTAAACTTGTTTACTACAGTTTTCATAATAATATCCTAATTTCATGTTTTTTAAGAGGGTACGTTAACTTCGTTCTTATTATTGTTATAGGTAACTGATGGGGGGAGTTTTGCACTGCATCAGATTGAATAGTTTGATTTAAATCAAATTGTTAATATATGTATTTTAATAGGTTTACTAACTTGATTTAAATCAAGCTTAGCCTCAACTTTAATGTAGATTCATATTGTTGGTACTCTTCTGGCTTAAAGTTTTTTCACAATGATAACTGTACTTAAGAAAGTGTTACCCAGTTAAGCGCAGCTTAGGATAAAATAGCAAACATCATGCCATGGCTTATCACGTAAACAGGATAGTCCAAATTCTTAATATAGCTAGGTCGACGTAATTAAGGTAAAAATATGAAAAGAGTTGTTTTGTATACCATGGAAAAGTGCCCTCATTGTCAAACGGCAAAACGTTACCTTGAACAGCAAGGTATCGCTTTTAGGTTATGTAATATTAAAACGGCAAAAGGACAAAAAGAATTCGCAGCTACCGGCTTTCGTGGCGTACCTGTGCTGAAGGTAGGTGATCAACTACTGAACGGATTTTCAGTCAAAGGGTTTACTGATCTTTATAAAAGCTAAATCTTGTTAATAGTCTAAAGAAAAATAATCCCCCCACATTATCGTTTTTGAAGGCTAAAATTAAGGCTAAGTGCCCTGATTGATTTTCTTCAGTCACAACGCTAGTGAATATAGAACACAGCTTAATGATACAAGTCTACTTCCTTTCTCCTATATTTTTTATTTAGTACCCTCACATTGCACCAGATGCTATCAGCGGGGTAAATTCCTGCACGCTCTTGGTGCGAACACGACACTCTTAATACACGACTATCATTTAACCTATTGATTATTATATTTAATTCATCTTGGCATATGAATTGTATTATCAAGTTATCAGATAAATAAAATACGATAACTAGAGGTTAACCATGAAATTAATTAGCGCAATCATAAAACCATTCAAATTAGATGATGTCAGAGAGGCTATTTCTGAAATAGGCGTTGAAGGTATCACTGTGAGTGAAGTGAAAGGGTTTGGCCGTCAAAAAGGTCATACCGAATTATACCGTGGCGCTGAATATCAAGTCGATTTCTTACCTAAAGTGAAATTGGAAATTGCGGTTAATGATGATCTTGTTGAGCGTTTACTTGAAACCATTTCAAAAGCAGCTTATACCGGCAAAATTGGTGACGGTAAGATTTTTGTTTTTAACCTAGAACAAGCTATTCGTATTCGTACGGGCGAGCTAGATTCTGAAGCACTTTAAAGGAGAAGGATAATGGAACAAAATATTTTTCAATTACAATATGCGTTAGATACCTTTTATTTTCTAATGTGTGGTGCTTTAGTTATGTGGATGGCTGCAGGTTTCTCGATGCTTGAAGCGGGTTTAGTAAGAGCTAAAAATACAACAGAAATATTGACTAAAAACGTCGCACTATATGCTATTGCTTGCATCATGTACCTTATTGTCGGATATGACATCATGTATGGTGGCGGTATCTTTCTTAATGGTATCGCTTTAGATGGCGCAAGTGATGCTGAATCTCTTGTTGGTGCCGTATTAGCAGAATCGGCTGAAGCAGGTTTTGATGGAGGTGCGGTTTATTCCAATGCTTCTGACTTTTTCTTCCAAGTAGTATTTGTTGCTACCGCGATGTCAATTGTCTCAGGTGCAGTTGCTGAACGTATGAAATTATGGGCATTCTTAGCATTTACTGTCGTATTAACAGGTTTCATTTATCCGATGGAAGGTAGTTGGACTTGGAACGGTGATGCTGTCTTTGGTTTATATACATTAGGTGACTTAGGTTTCTCAGATTTTGCTGGTTCAGGTATTGTTCATATGGCGGGCGCTTCTGCAGCATTAGCTGGTGTTCTATTACTAGGTGCCCGTAAAGGAAAATACAGTAAAGACGGTAAAGTTAATGCGATACCCGGTGCTAACTTACCTATGGCGACTTTAGGAACCTTTATCTTATGGATGGGCTGGTTTGGCTTTAATGGTGGCTCAGTATTGAAACTTGCGGACATTAACAGTGCTAACTCAGTCGCTATGGTGTTTTTAAATACCAATGCAGCCGCTGCAGCAGGTGCAATCTCAGCGCTTATCTTTGCTAAAATATTGTTCAAAAAAGCGGATTTAACCATGACATTGAACGGTGCATTAGCTGGTTTAGTGGCTATTACCGCTGAGCCATCAACGCCATCGCCATTACAAGCGACAATCTTTGGTGCTATTGCTGGCGTTATTGTAGTGATGTCAATTCTAGCATTAGATAAAATTAAGATTGATGATCCTGTGGGCGCGATTTCAGTTCACGGTGTAGTGGGTTTCTTTGGTCTTATGATTGTACCTATTACTAATTCATCTTCTAGCTTTAGCGGTCAGCTTATTGGCGCTGCAACTATCTTTGTTTGGGTATTTGTAACGAGTTTCATCGTTTGGTTTAGTTTGAAGAAAATCATTGGTATTCGAGTGAGTGCTGAAGAAGAATATGAAGGTGTTGATATCTCTGACTGTGGTATGGAAGCTTACCCAGAGTTCACTAGAGGTTAAGAGTACGAGAGGTTAAAATTAACCTTCCTAGTAGTAGGCGTTAATATACAAGTCTACTAGTATTCAAAATTGCAGCCAAAAAAAGCCGTCTATCGTAATTGATAGGCGGCTTTTTATTTGTCTATTGTTTGATTCAGTTAATGACTTAAACAATAGTTATTATTAACAGCTAGCTTTTAATAAAACGTTTTCGTGTTGAAACGAGTGCTAACATAACAAGTGAAAGCCATGCGATTGAGCCGCCACTTTCTTCCACGTCAGGAACACTTTTATTAGGATCACTTGGGAAAGCATCATCGATATCCTTGACACCATCACCATCACTATCAGGATATTTTGATAGTAGAGGATTCAAACCACTATCAGTAACTTCTGAACTATCGATGATTGTTATTTGTTCAATCACAACAAAATTTTCCACTCCAGGTGAACCCATATCAAGACATGTTTGACCAGCTTCCATCAGCATAGGAATACCTATTAAGCCTTCATTAGTACATAGGTTCTGAATTAGGGCTATTTCTTCGACTATATCCATGCCTTCAATTACTTGGCCAAAAACGGTAAAGCCACCATTTTGCCGGTCTAAGTTATTAGCGTCTGAGGTGTCATTGTTATCTTTCAAATTGAAAAACCATTGATTCGTAGCACTATTAATATCATTGCCTTTTTTAGCCATGGCAATGGTACCTTTGACATTAGAATAAATCGGTTCGTTTACCACAGGGGCGTTGGGCACTAAAGGCGTTAATGGCCAAGTACCGCTAAATTCAAACCCACCTGCTTGCACAACGAAACCAGGGGAAACTCTATGCACAACAGAGTTGGTGTAATGGTTAGTATCAACATAATTGAGGAAGTTTTTAACAGTTTTAGGCGTTGTTTTATCAAATAAATTAACTTTAATACTTTCATCACTTAGCGATGTTTTAATTTCAACTATTGTGGCGTTAGCCGTATTAATAAAACTAAGGCTTGCCGTGGCTATGCTGACAAGGGAAAGTAAAGTACGGGTATTTTTCTTTGTTATTTTTGGAAACATGGACAACCTAAATTTGTAGTTAATGGTTCGAATTTGTGGATCATAGTAAATACTGTGATTGGGGTTAACAAGTGACAGTTACATTTTAGTAACTAAAATTCAAATGTAACGTTACTTTTGACGCACTGCAGTTCTAGGCTTTTGTTTCACACACTTCGATAGTTTGGGCGTAGCTTACTAACATAAACTTTTCATTGAAATAAAAGACAGCGCACTTGCTTTGGAACTGAAAGACACTAAAATAGCGGAAAATTTGTTAAATATGCTCTTATAAATTCAAGGAATAAATGTGAAAAAACTTTTGTTAGTCACACTCTTTATATTACTTTCATCTGTGCCTCGTTTTGCGCAAGCTGATATGAAAATTGGTGTCGCTATTGATATGGATTTGAGCCTTGTCGCGCAAATAGATCGCTATAATATCGTCTTAGGTGATAGCGGCTTTGCGGTTGATTACTTAATTAAAACAGGCCAGTTTGACAATAAAACACCATTATCTTGGTATTTTGCAGGGGGTGGCTGGACTGAGTGGGATGATGGTTTTGGTGTTCGAGCTCCTGTAGGAGTTTCCTGGTATTTTGCTAAAGGTTGGGATCTATACGGGCAAGTACAACCAGTAGCCAATTTTGATGATGGCTTTAAGTTCAGCGTTGATGGTGCTGTTGGAGTACGCTACTCATTTTAGGCACATAGGCTGAATATCTGATAAGTTGAATACTCAATAGACCCCAGTACCACAAAAGCGCCTTAAGGCGCTTTTGTGGTACTAGATCAATAACCATAATGTTCAATTTGTTTACACTGAGTTAATAAATTATATTGAGTACTTAGTTATGCGTTGGCGCCATTTTATTATTTTACAAGTTATTATCTTGCTGGTGGTAGCTGGACTCGTTTATAAACATCAAGATAAAGCTAAGTTGATTAAAACCCCACCGGTTGAATTGGCAAAGTGGTACAAGCCTGAGAATAAGCGTCAAGTTTGGCTGCATAATATGTTTAAACTTCGCCGTGAAATGCAGGCGGTAGAGTTTTATGCGCAACAACAAGATGCAGAACACATGCAAATGTGGACAAAACAACTAGCTGAACACTACCTTAAAATTGCCGACATGGTACCTGCTTGGCAAAAGAAATTAACGATAAACACGATGGAAGACTTGAAGTTTGCTAGCGAGCAACAGGATTTCTCATCGGTATTAATTAAGCATAAAGCATTACAGCAAAGTTGTGACTCTTGTCATGATGATTATCAAGCTATTACGGCGTTGACCTATAGAACACCTGACTTCTCCAACATTCAAATTACTCCCGAACTTAGCTTTGTTGATCATATGGATACATTGACAAGACAAGTAAACCAAATAAAAATTTCAGCACAAGATGGCAATAAATCTTTGGCATTATCATCTTTAGCTGGCCTTAATGATGAAATGATAACGCTGGGTGAAACTTGTGTAGATTGCCATAAAAAAGATAGGAAGCCTTACCCGAGTGAAGTGATGAAACAAACATTGAATAGTTTGAAAACTTCTCTAGAGTCAGGTACAGCTAAACAACAAGGTCGCGATCTTGGAACGTTAGCCGTATTAGCCTGTGCTCGTTGCCATGGTACGCACCGTATTGCTTATGGCGCTAAAAAGCACTTAGCTAAAGACGTTAGTTTCAGTGATCTAATTAAACATTAACTGTTAAATACCAGCTAGCGAGTTTGTGTTGACATAATCTATCAAGTTAATAACTGATGGTTGGGCGAGAGTGGCGCTATTAATTACTCGATGCTGAATATGGGGAGAGCCATTTAGGGATACTAAACGTTAATCGCTTATTGGCCTTTAGCGTCGTTTAAATTTTATCAATGCTAACTTGATCAAAATCAAGCGAGCAAAGCAGCTTTTGCTGTTGTATTGTACGACTAAATGCTATTATCTAAATAATAGTAATTATCATTAGCTCTTAGGTTACACCTTTGAGTAAGATGAATTTGATTTTTTGGATTTATATCATGACGCTAGCTGAACTTCCCTTAAATAAACCAGCCAAAATTAGTGCGCTGCCGAAAGATGAGACTATTGCTGCTCAATTAATTGAACAGGGTTTCACGCTTAGATCACATGTATCATTAGCGCATAAAGCGCCTTTCAATGGTCCAATGGCTTTTCGCTTACACAATACTAAAATTAGCATTCAACGTGATATTGCAGAGCAAATTGGCGTTAATTTTTAATCAATACATGAGCTAATCATTCATAACAAGCAACCAAAAAGAATTTTTCCGTGACACAATCAAAACATTTCGCACTGGTTGGTTTTGCCAACTCAGGCAAAAGTACTCTATTTAATCTGTTATTATCCGATAGCGAGAGCAATAAAAAGCAGAGCAAGCAAAACGTAGGCAATTGGTCTGGTGTTACTGTTGCAGCTAAGAAAACAAAAATCACCCTTAATAAGCAGGCTGCCTATTTATCTGACCTTCCTGGTTTAAGTTCATTAGAACGACATGCCGAGCAGGGTAAAGATCTCACTATTTCCCAATCATTTCTGCAAGATAATGATATTGATTTTTTAGTCAATGTTGTTGATGTTAATCAGCTCAGTCGTCAACTTTATTTAACAAGTCAGTTATTAGAGTTGGGTGTACCTATGATAGTGGTACTTAATAAGATTGACCGACAGAAAAATTTAGAAATTGATACCACGCAATTAGCCGCTGAATTAGGTTGCCCCGTGGTTGCCATCAGTGCACAACGTGATGATGCCCTAGAAAAAGTACAACAAGCACTTGGTCAAATGACCGATGAGCTATCTGACGTTCATCAAAAAATAATTGAAAGTGCCCAGACTGAGCAACAAGATAAAATCGGTCCAAACGTGAAAGTAATGCAAGCTCGTTACGATTACATATCGGATATGCTGGCGCGCGTGAGTAGTGTTGAGGCAACTAATGCAGCCTTTGCCAATCCAACATGTAGCAACAAACCTTTTTCAGAAAAAATTGATAATTTCGTATTGCATCCAATTACAGGCATTCCTGTATTTCTTGGGATGATGTACTTACTCTTTATGTTTGCTATTAATGTTGGTAGTGCTTTCATCGACTTTTTCGATATTCTCAGTGGAACTTTATTCGTTGATTACCCATTACATCTTCTTGCCCCATTAGATTTGCCACAGTGGATACTCACCATTGTTGAGGGCTTGGGCAGTGGTATGCAAACGGTGGCAACGTTTATTCCTATTATTGCCTGTTTATTTATTGGCTTATCGTTGCTTGAGAGCTCAGGTTATTTAGCCCGTGCTGCTTTTGTAGTCGACAGCTTAATGCAAAGAATTGGTTTGCCAGGTAAAGCTTTTGTACCTTTAATTGTTGGTTTTGGTTGTACTGTTCCTGCGGTAATGTCTGCAAGAATTCTTGATAGTGAACGAGAACGTATTACCACAGTCATGATGTCTCCTTTTATGTCTTGTGGGGCAAGATTGCCCGTTTACGCACTATTTGCTGCTGCATTCTTCCCAGATAATGGTCAAAATTTAGTGTTTTTATTATACTTAGTGGGTATTGCGGCTGCGATATTCACCGGGTTCTTATTAAAGAAAACGGTATTATCAGGTACTACTTCTTTAAATATTATGGAATTGCCACCGTACGAGATGCCAAAAATTACTGCACTCAGTCAGCGTGTTTGGCAACGTACCAGTAGTTTTGTTACCGGTGCAGGTAAAACCATTGTGATTGTGGTGTGTTTACTTAACTTTTTTAACTCTATTGGTATTGACGGAAAGTTTGGTAGTCAAGATAGTGAAAACTCAGTATTGAGCCAAGGGGCAAAAGTTGTTATGCCGCTATTAGCTCCTATGGGTGTTCAAGAAGATAATTGGCAAGCTGGTGTAGGAATTATCACGGGTATATTTGCCAAAGAAGTACTGGTTGCCACGTTTAATAATTTATATTCACCACATGCTTCAGAGGATGGTGATGAGCCATCGTTGGTGCAAAGTTGGCAAGAAGCTACAGACAGTATTAAAGAAAATTTATTTGGTATTGCCCCTGATGATCCTTTGGGCATCAGTGTTGGAGAAATCAGTGATTTAAACCTTGCAGCTGAAGAGCAAGGTGTTGAATTAACGACATACCAACGCATGCAATTAGCTTTTGTTAGCCAGTTAGGTGCTTTTAGTTATTTGTTATTTATCTTACTTTATACTCCTTGCGTAGCTGCAATGGGAGCTATAAAAAACGAAGTCGGTAGTCGATGGGCCGGATTTGCTGGAATATGGAGCTTTGTTTTTGCTTATTTGGTGTCAACGTTATGTTACCAAATTGGTAATTTCTTGGCCGCACCGTTAAGTGCTAGTATTACTATTGCTTTAGCCTTATTAACCTTTGTTTTGATTTACTTTTGGCTTAAACATAAAGGTAAACAGGTATTAACTATTCCGGTAAGAGTGAGTTACAGCTAATAACTAGTCGTTTCGCTGTACTTGGGCTTAACTCTGTCTAAAGAGTTTGTCCAACAAGTCTCATATCAATTTACATCGTTGGTCATAGCTAACAATCGCTCGTTATTGTTAGCTATGTCACCTTTATTGCTCCCTTCATTGTCACCTTCACTTTACTTTCATATCAGCCAAAACTTCACTACTTAAAGCGTTTACTTTAACCAAAGTCATATTATACCAATCGTAATAATTTATTAATTATACCAAATTGATTAAGTTCTTTCCCACTCAGCGAGAATTAAAAGGCTTAGAGAC
>CAJXRC010000013.1 GCA_913058405.1 uncultured Colwellia sp.
GTCTCTAAGCCTTTTAATTCTCGCTGAGTGGGAAAGAACTTAATCAATTTGGTATTAATTAAACACCTAAACGTAGAGTAAATTGACGTACAAAAAAACGACGCTGGTGCGTCGTTTTAGTTAGTGACTGTAAATATTTCAGCCTTACAGTTCATTCAAGTTATAACGCTTTAACTAACATAATATTGCCTGTTATAGCGACAATTGAACACTGACTTTCTGCACTAATAGATTGTCCATTCGCATCCTCAGCTAAGCGTGCTTGCCAATCGATACCTGAATAACGAATGGTACCAGCCGTTACTGTAATTTCAGTACTGGCTAAAACGGTTAACCCAACCATATCACTAGAGTTGTCCGTTTTACCTTTTGAATTTTGTAATGACTTTAAAGGTTTCCATAAAATAGCGGCAATAACCGCTGTTAAAATGCCAACAGTGAATATTTCACTTTGCCAACCCTCGACAAAACCTATGGTTACTAAAATACCAGTCGTCAAACTTGCAATAGCAAAAAATAATAACGGACCACTTAACCCCATAATACTTAGCTCTATAACAAAACTAATTCCCGCAATTAGGTACCATAAATGATCTGGGTTTTCTAAAAAATATTCCATAAAACCTCTTGAATAAAAAAAGTGTAGACCTGTACATTAAGCTATAGGTCTACATTAAAGGTTAGTTAGACAACTTCAAACTACTTGAAACTGCAATAGCTTGTGCAACGGTATTAGCAATATTCTCACCTGTTTTACCATCGGTTAGTACCACAGTACTTTCCTTAGCTATCGCTTGATGAGCTGAAATTGAATCTTGTGCTAGCGTTAGCATGACCGCCGATTGACCTTGTTCAGTATTTGCCGCATTACCCACTACTTCTAACGCACTAGCATCTGCCTCTGCAACTAAACGAATTGCTTCTGCCTTACCTGTTGCGGTAAGAATCTGAGACTCTTTTGACGCTTCTGCCGCAAGAACTTGCTCTGCTTTCGCCGCTTCAGCATCAAGTACTCGAGCACGCTTTTGGCCTTCAGCCTCAGTAATTGCCGCAGTTTTCACACCTTCCGCAGTTAAAATAACCGAACGTTTTTCACGCTCTGCCGTCATTTGTTTTTCCATGTCTTCACGAATAGTTTGTGGCGGTGAGATATCTTTTATTTCATAACGCGTCACCATCACACCCCAAGGCGCTGTTGCTTCGGTCATTGAACTTAATATTTGAGCATTAATCGTATCGCGGTTTTGGAAACACTCATCAAGCTCCATTGAGCCAATAGCATTACGCATACTTGTCATAGCAAGTTGAGTTACTGACAATTTGTAATCAGTAATATTATTGGTTGCTGCCGATGCATCAGTAACTTTCATAAACAAGATACCATCAATTTCAAGCGTTATATTGTCTTTGGTAATGGCAGCCTGCGAAGTTATTTCCAATGATTGTTCTTTTAAATTTCTATCTGCAGCAACAGATTGCACGTAAGGGATAATAAAATTAAGTCCCGCAGAGAGTGTTTTACTGTATTTTCCTAAGGTATAAATAACATAACCACGGTTTTGTGGTACAAAATAAATGCCTTTTTTCAGCGTATATAAAATAACAATAGTTAGCCATAAAACGGGGCTAGTGAGAATACCTTCAACAATGTTTTCCATAAATACCTTTCCTTATAATTGGCTATGAAGTAACAATTCAATTGAGAATTATTTTTAACAACACGTTAATAGACTGTTATAAGCAAAGCAAGCTATTTCACCAAGGCCTTTGGTTACAATACGTTAACAGCACACTAGTATTAAGCACTGACAGGTATATAAGGACATTAGTCAGCAATGAAAAGAATGGGTGATACTAAGATACAACTATTTTCAGCTATAGAAAACAGTAAAAGCACCAACAGAAAGTAGTGCTCATATACCCGTCCCCACTTGAAATTTATGATTCAGACGTCCTGAAACGGACGTCTTCAAGAAGAGCGGGTACCGATTGATTGGGAATAGTGTTAAGCCAAGATACTACTAGCAATAACTTGCTATTAAAATTTAGGTTTTACTATCCTGTCAATTTATTAGCTTATATAAGTACAACAATAGTCAATTAAGGTTTTCGCGCGTACTTCAAACGAACTATTTGCAGGGACACCAAAAGATTGCCCGCCGCTAATGTTTTGCCATTCAGTAGCTCCCGCCAGTAAAATGTCACATTCACCTGCAGTAATTTCCATTAACTCTTCTTCATTAGTACCAAACTTATATTCACCTGGCATCATGATACCTAAGGTTTTAAAACTTCCATCGTTGAAAGTAACCTTGCGGCTGGTAACTTTGCCATCAAAATAAACGCTCGCGGCTTTAGTTACGGTAACTTCTTTAAACTCTGACATGGGTAGCTCCTTGTTAAGCTTTTATATATGTTTTTATATTAATAAGTAAACCTTTAGGCAAAAAAAACGGCATAGGAATAAATTCAAATGCCGTTTATATTCACTCAATGGTGAGTATTATTTTGCACTAGCAATTTTTTTCATGTCGGTCATGTAACCACGAAGTTCTTTACCAATTACTTCAACACCATGGTTACGGATTTCTTCGTTAACTTCGATTAAACGTGCGTTATCAACATTATTTGAAGATTCTTTTAAGCCTTCGCCTAATTGCTCTAATGTTAAGTTAGACGCGTATTCTTCAAGCAACGGTACTGCAGCATGAGTAAATAAGTAATTACCGTACTCAGCAGTATCAGAAATAACAACATTCATTTCGTATAATTTGTTACGCGCGATACAGTTAGCAATCAATGGAGTCTCATGAAGTGACTCATAGTATGCAGATGCATTGATGATACCTGAATCAACCATGGCATCAAAAGCAAGTTCAACACCGGCTTTAATCATAGCAACAACAAAGATACCTTTGTCGTAGTATTCTTGCTCAGTAATTTCAGTTTCACAATCAGCTGCTTTCTCAAAAGAAGTTTCTGCTGTTTCTGCACGCCATGTTAATAAGTTAACATCGTCGTTAGCCCAATCAGCCATCATAGTTTCAGAGAAGCGACCTTCAATGATATCGTCCATATGTTTTTGGAATAAAGGACGTAAAATTTCTTTTAATTCTACTGACATATCAAATGCTAAAATTTTAGCTGGGTTTGATAAACGGTCCATCATGTTTGTGATGCCGCCATGTTTAAGACCTTCAGTAGTAGTCTCTAAACCGTATTGTAATAATTTACGTGCGTAAGCTGCATCCATACCTTGAGCAAGTAGTTGCTTATGACCTAAAACCGCAGCCGTTTGCAACATACCACAAAGAATTGTTTGCTCGCCCATTAAGTCAGACTTAACTTCAGCGATGAAAGAAGACTCAAGAACACCTGCTCTATCACCACCAGTAGCACTTGCGTAAGCTTTAGCAATCGCTAAACCGTTACCTTGTGGATCATTTTCTGGGTGAACAGCGATAAGTGTTGGAACACCAAAACCACGTTTGTATTCTTCACGTACTTCAGTGCCTGGACACTTAGGTGCAACCATAACTACCGTGATATCAGAACGAATCTGCATGCCTTCTTCAACGATATTGAAACCATGTGAGTAAGCTAAGGTTGCGCCCTGCTTCATCAATGGCATTACTGCAGTAACTGCAGAAGTATGTTGTTTATCAGGCGTTAAGTTTAAAACTAAATCGGCTTGTGGAATTAAATCTGCGTAGCTACCTACTGTGAAACCATTTTCAGTAGCCCACTGCCATGATTGACGTTTTTCGCTAATCGCTGCATCACGCAATGTATAAGAAATATTTAAACCTGAATCACGCATGTTTAAACCTTGGTTTAAACCTTGAGCACCACAACCGACAATAACAATGTTCCAATCTTTAATGAAGTTACAACCATCGTTGAACTCTTCACGTTTCATAAAACGACATTTGCCTAATTGACCTAATTTTTCACGTAAGCTTAAAGTATTAAAATAATTGCTCATGGGGATCCTCTGAATTTGGTTCTTTGTTAAGTCAGTTTTTCTGACAATGCTTTTTGCAATGAAACCATCATACGCTAGCCATCTTATTGCAAAAAGTGATATATTCGCACCACTACGTTGCATTTATTGCAACGTAAAATCACTAGTATCGATTCAGGGGTAATAAATTATGGATCAAAAAGCATTGTCTATGTTTGCCCATTTGAGCCAAACATTACATTTCGGTAAAACCGCTTTAGCACATCACATTAGTCCGTCTACGCTAAGTAGAGCAATACAACGACTCGAAGACGAGGTTGGTGGCGAATTATTACATCGTGACAATCGAACAGTGGTACTAACGGATGTTGGTAAGAAATTCAAAATTTACGCCGAGAACCAGCTAGAACAGTGGCACAACTTCAAGCAGTCACTTGACCATAAGCAGGCTGCTTTGATGGGTAAACTTCATATTTACTGTTCCGTTACTGCCGCCTATAGTCACCTACCCCCTTTGCTGGAGCGTTTTCGGGCTCAACATCCTCTGGTAGAAATTATGTTAACCACAGGGGATGCAGCTGACGCCCTTGAACAAGTACAAAATCAATCTGTCGATTTTGCAATCGCTGCAGCTCCTGAAACCCTGCCGCGTAGCGTTTACTTTCACCATCTCGATACAATAGCACTCACGGTTATTGCGCCAACAATGACTTGTAAAGTGCAACAACAATTGAGCCAAAAGGTCTTAACTTGGTCTGATATTCCAATAATTTTGCCTGAACATGGCGCCGCTCGAAAAAGATTTGAGCTTTGGTATCGTAAAAAACAGCAAGGAAAACCAACCATTTACGCGACAGTCTCCGGCCATGAAGCGCTAGTCAGTATGGTTGCTTTAGGGTGTGGTGTTGGCATTGTGCCGCAAGTGGTGGTGGATAATAGCCCTGTGAAAGACAGGGTCAGCAATTTGGAAAACATCGGTGATATTGAACCCTTTGAGTTAGGCGTCTGTTGTTTGAATCAAGCAAAAGCACAGCCGCTGATCAAAGCTTTTTTTTCGTCGATAGTGTGATTTCTCACACTCACTACACTGAAACAGCACTCATCAAATGACGTAATAATCGATCCATTGCTCGATAAGATAAAGCCTCCACTAGATGTTTATGGCAAATATTTGAATTGCCCTCCATGTCGGCAAGGGTTCGAGCAATTTTTAAAATCTTGTGGTGCGCGCGGGTTGATAAACCTAATTTTTCTACGGCAAGCTCTAAAAATTCATTGTCATCGGTACTGAGTCTGCAGTACTGCTTCAACTCACTACTGCTGATATGTGCATTGGCTTTGCCTTGTCTTGCAAGCTGGATAGTTCGACACACTCGCACCCGCTGTTGTACTTGTTCGCTTGTCTCATTTTTTTGGCTGCTCTGCGCCCAAGTACCTCGAGGCAGTCTTGCCACTTCAATTTGAATATCGATCCGGTCAAGAAAGGGCCCTGACAATCGATTTAGGTACCGCAAAACTTGCTCTGGTGTACTTCGTTTATCATTATAAAATCCTGTTGGACTCGGATTCATTGCAGCGATCAATTGAAAACGTGCGGGAAAACATTGTTTCTGCAAGGCTCTGGAAATAGTGACCTCACCAGATTCCATTGGCTCTCTCAACACGTCTAATACTTTTCGCTCAAATTCAGGTAACTCATCTAAAAATAGCACTCCGTTATGCGCGAGTGTGATTTCTCCGGGTTTGGGCTGACTACCTCCTCCCACTAAAGCCGCTGATGACGCGGTATGATGCGGCGCTCGAAAAGGTCGAGTAAACCAAGATTTACGCGTAATACCTTGATGGCTAATCGACTGAATGGCTGCAACCTGAAGTGCTTCATCTTCAGTCATCGGCGGTAAAATTCCCGCGAGGCGACTTGCCAACATGGTTTTACCTGTACCTGGTGGACCGATGAATAATAAGTTATGGCCACCACTGGCAGCGATCTCCAACGCTCTTTTTGCTAAAGGCTGCCCCATAACATCACTCATATCTAATACTTGCTCAAAGACTTCTTCTGCCAGAACCTGTTCAGTGACTAACGGTAAAACTTGTTGGCCCGCAAAATGAGGAAACAATTGTGTCAGGTGATTGATGGTATGAATTTTCGCTTGTTTGACCCAGCTGGCCTGTTCGATGTTTTGTGTAGGAATGATTAAGGTCCGCTGACTTTCACTGCTTGCCATGGCAACAGGGATTTCTCCGACGATTGCCCGTAGCTCTCCCGATAATGCGAGTTCTCCAGCAAACTCATAGAGGGATAAATCAACTGGCGGTAATTGTTCAGAGGCGGCAAGAATACCCACCGCAATGGGCAAGTCAAAACGACCCCCCTCTTTAGGTAAATCCGCAGGAGCAAGATTAACCGTAATTCGTTTAGCGGGAAATTCATAACCACAATTGATGATGGCGCTGCGGACTCTATCTTTTGATTCTTTTACCGAGGCTTCCGGTAAGCCTACAATATTAAATGCTGGTAGGCCATTGGCAAGGTGAACTTCAACGGTAACAAGGGGTGATTCAAGACCGATTCGTGCCCGACTGTACACACAAGAAAGTGACATAAAAATTCCATTTTATTTATTCCTTTTCCTCAGTGTAGTTCATTTGTTGTTTGGTTGGTTTATTACTTATTGTCATTTATTGAGCAAAAAAACTCTAATAAAAAAACTTGCACATTGGATTAGAGCTATGGTACTAATTTAATAAGTAAGTGATGCTGAACATAATAAAATCAATAATCAGTCTGCACAAAATAAAACAAACAAAGAGATAAAATGCACAAATTTAACTCAATTATTATAAACCTTCTCGTCGTGGTGATTATTAAATCAACCCGAGGGTTTTGTTGAGCTAAAGAAAAGCATTCAATCAAATAACAAACCCTCGCTTCGCAAGAACCGAGGGTTTTCTTTTTAGCTTTTTTTAATCGATTTCCATCAAAGATGAAAATGCTGAAAAAATAGACATTAACAATATAACAATATAACAATTGGAATCATCATGACCAAGAGTAAAACGCTAACAGGCGGCGCATTATTATTTGAAGTGTTACAAGAGCACGGTGTACAGCACGTATTTGGTTACCCCGGCGGTGCCATCATGCCAATCTATGACGCTTTATACGATAGCGATGTAAAACACTTTCTATGCCGACATGAACAAGGGGCAGCATTTTCTGCTGTTGGCTATGCTCGTGCTGCTGGTACTGTTGGTGTCTGTTTAGCAACCTCAGGTCCAGGGGCAACAAATTTGATCACCGGCCTTGCCGATGCACTTGCCGATTCGATTCCTGTTGTCGCAATTACAGGACAAGTTCCGACTGCTGCAATGGGTAGTGATGCGTTCCAAGAAATTGATATTTTTGGTCTATCGCTTGCCTGTACTAAGCACTCTTTCCAAGTAACTGATATTAATGAGCTTGAAAAAGTTTTACATCAAGCCTTTGAAATTGCTTTAGAAGGTCGTCATGGACCTGTACTTGTTGATATTCCAAAAGATGTTCAACTAGCTGAAGTCACTCAGCGCTTAGATAAACTATCTCATTTAAAGAATAAGGTAAAATTACCCCTTGCTGATATCAGCAAAGCTCTTGATTTACTAACGCATGCTAAACAACCTATTTTATATGTAGGTGGTGGTGTTGGTATGGCAAACGCTGTAGAAGAAGTACGCGATTTTGCCGAAAAAACAGGTATGCCTAGTGTTTCTACATTAAAAGGATTAGGTGCCATTAATCCGGATAATGAAAACCACCTTGGCATGTTAGGTATGCACGGCACAAAAGCCGCTAACCTTGCAGTACAGGAAAGTGATTTGTTAGTGGTAGTTGGGGCTCGTTTTGATGACCGAGTGACTGGCAAGCTAGATGAATTTGCTCCGAATGCTAAAGTAATTCATTTCGATATTGATACCGCTGAGATTAATAAACGCCGTGACGCCGACGCCGCAATTTTAGGTGATTTAAAAGGCAATTTACCGTTATTGACCACTGAATTAAATATAGCTGATTGGCAACAAAAGTTAAAGCAAATGAACACTGATTTTGCATGGCGATATGATCACCCTGGCGATAATATTTTTGCCCCTGCCGTATTAAAAACAGTCAGCGACCTTATGCCGAGCAATACCTGTGTAACCACTGATGTTGGTCAACACCAAATGTGGGCTGCACAGCATATGACATTTGATGATCCAAGCAACTTTTTGACCAGTGGCGGTATGGGAACCATGGGCTTTGGTTTACCTGCGGCAATAGGTGCACAAATATCACGTCCTCATGATACTGTGATAGCGGTATCTGGCGATGGTTCAATCATGATGAACGTGCAAGAATTGGCAACGATTAAACGCTACCAGATTCCAGTAAAAGTGGTACTTATTGATAACGCAAAACTAGGTATGGTTCGTCAATGGCAAGACCTGTTTTTTGATGGTCGTCTAAGTGAAACTGATTTATCAGACAACCCTGACTTCGTTATGTTAGCCACAGCGTTTGACATAAAATCAAAGTTAATCACTAAAAAGAGTGAAGTTAAAGCTGCCGTTGAAGAAATGTTAGATCATGATGGTCCTTACTTATTACAAGTAAAAATTGATGCCGCAGAAAATGTTTGGCCGTTAGTACCACCAAATACAGCAAACGATAAAATGATGGAGAGTGTTTAATATGAATTCTATGACGCTAAATAAGTATCAATTGATCATTATGGCTGATGATAAACAAGTAGTGCTAGAGCGAATTTTACAAGTAACTCGATATCGCGGCTTTTTAATCAATGGTATGAATGCTGAAGTAAATACGGGTAACAATGTTGCGACAATCACTATGAGTGTCAGTAGCGAACGTCCTATCTCTTTGCTTATTGATCAAATAAACAAATTGATCGACATCAAGG
The DNA here is from genome assembly GCA_913058405.1 of uncultured Colwellia sp. Taxonomy (GTDB): domain Bacteria; phylum Pseudomonadota; class Gammaproteobacteria; order Enterobacterales; family Alteromonadaceae; genus Colwellia. The sequence continues at coordinate 8,905 of CAJXRC010000013.1, forward strand.
GTGTCAAAGTAGACAATAGTGACGTGCAAATAAAACAACATAGCGCGTAAATAACACCGCGCTTAGACAACAAGTAATATAATAAAAATTCGCTCTCTATAAATTGACATAACTCTGACATACGTCGGGGTTTGTTGATGAATCAAGAGCAACAAAATTAGGAAAGAAAATGGCTAAAGTAAATGCAGAATATATTTGGTTCAACGGTGAACTTATGCCGTGGCAAAACGCTACTGTACACGTAATGAGTCATGCTCTTCATTACGGCTCATCTGTTTTTGAAGGCATTCGTGCATATGAAACACATAAAGGTACATGTATTTTCCGCTTGGAAGAGCATATCAAACGTTTATTTGATTCAGCAAAAATTTACCGTATGAATATTCCATACACTCAAGAAGAAGTTATCCAAGCATGTAAAGATGCTGTCGTGAAAAACGATTTAAAATCGGCATATCTTCGTCCATTAGCCTTTTTAGGTGATATCGGTATGGGTCTTCGTCCGCCAACTGACGCTAAAGCTGATCTTATGATTGCCGCATTTAGTTGGGAAGCATATTTAGGTGCTGATGCTGTTGAAAATGGTGTAGAAGTAGGTGTTTCTAGTTGGAATCGTTTAGCGCCAAACACTATGCCTACTGCTGCAAAAGCAGGTGGTAACTACTTGTCTTCTCAGCTTATTTCATCAGAAGCTGCTCGCCATGGTTATGCTGAAGGCGTTGCACTTGATGTAAATAACATGGTAAGTGAAGGTGCAGGTCAAAACTTATTTTTAGTTCGTAACAATGTTATTTTTACACCGCCAGGAACAGCCTCTATTTTACAAGGCTTAACACGAGATGCGGTATTCTTCTTAGCTAAGCAATTAGGCTACGAAGTACGTGAAGAGTCAATTGCTCGTGAAGCTTTATATCTTGCTGACGAATTCTTTATGTGTGGAACGGCAACTGAAGTAGTACCAGTGAAATCAGTAGATGGTCTGCCTGTAGGTACCGGTTCTCGTGGTCCTATAACAAAAGCTATTCAGGAAGCCTTTTTTGGTATTTTTGATGGGACGACTGAAGTGCCAGATGGCTGGTTAGATCCTGTAAAATAAATTAGTAACGACTTAACTCTTTGTCATTTGATACTGTAGCGGCATCGGAAATACTCACTTATATTCATAAGCTCCGTATTTCCTCTTTGTTACAGCACCAGCTGACTTTGAGTTGAGTAGTAACATCGCCAATCATTGAATAAAAAGTTATTTTAAAAGCTCATTTAGCTCAGTAATCATAAAGTGAACTTTCAAAATAAACCTTATCAACACCATCAATTGGAATGTAAAAATCATGCCTAAATTAAGATCTGCAACTTCAACTCAAGGCCGTAATATGGCTGGTGCTCGTGCATTATGGCGCGCTACAGGCATGACAGACGGTGATTTTGGAAAGCCAATCGTTGCGGTAGTCAACTCTTTCACGCAATTTGTGCCTGGTCATGTACATTTGAAAGACATGGGACAATTAGTTGCCGGCGCGATTGAAGAAGCAGGCGGTGTCGCTAAAGAATTTAATACCATTGCTGTTGATGACGGCATTGCCATGGGTCATGCCGGTATGCTTTACAGCTTACCTTCACGTGATTTGATCGCCGATTCAGTAGAATACATGGTTAATGCCCATTGCGCTGATGCCATGGTATGTATTTCTAACTGTGACAAAATCACTCCAGGTATGTTGATGGCAGCAATGCGCTTAAACATTCCGGTCATTTTTGTTTCTGGTGGCCCAATGGAAGCAGGTAAAACTAAGCTTTCTGACCAAATTATCAAATTAGATTTAGTTGACGCCATGATTCAAGGTGCTGATCCTTTAGTAAGTGACGAGCAATCTGATCAAGTTGAGCGTTCAGCCTGTCCAACGTGTGGTTCATGTTCTGGTATGTTCACTGCTAACTCAATGAACTGTTTAGCTGAAGCATTAGGTTTAGCCTTACCAGGTAACGGCTCTATGTTGGCAACTCATGCGGATAGAGAGAAATTATTTTTAGATGCAGGTAAACAGATTGTTGAATTAACTAAACGTTATTACCAAGATAACGATGAGTCTGCACTACCTCGTAATATTGCCAACAAAGATTCATTTTCAAACGCTATGTGTTTAGATATTGCTATGGGTGGTTCAACTAATACCATCTTACATTTACTAGCAACGGCACAAGAAGCCGAGATAGATTACACCATGGCAGACATGGATAAATTATCACGCATAGTGCCACAGTTATGTAAAGTTGCGCCATCAACACCTGAGTATCACATGGAAGATGTGCATCGCGCCGGTGGTGTAATTTCAATATTAGGTGAGTTATCACGCGCTGGTTTATTAAAAACGGATGTACCTAATGTTTTAGGTACTACGTTGGCCGATGTTATCGCTAAATACGACATCACTATTACAGATGATGAAGACGTTAAAAAATTCTATCGTGCCGGACCTGCAGGTATTCGTACCACTAAAGCATTTAGCCAAGACTGTCGTTGGGATACATTAGATGATGACAGAGAAAATGGTTGTATTCGTAACCTTGAAAATGCCTTTTCATTAGAAGGTGGCTTAGCGGTACTTTCAGGCAATATTGCCGTAGACGGTTGTGTTGTTAAAACTGCCGGTGTAAGTGACGACAACTTAGTATTCACTGGCCCTGCACATATTTTTGAAAGCCAAGATGATGCAGTAGCTGGCGTGTTAGACGGAAAAGTGGTTGCTGGTGAAGTAGTTGTTATTCGTTATGAAGGTCCTAAAGGCGGACCAGGCATGCAAGAAATGCTTTATCCAACCACTTACTTAAAGTCTATGGGTCTAGGTAAGGCCTGTGCCTTATTAACTGATGGTCGTTTCTCTGGTGGTACTTCTGGTTTATCCATTGGTCATGTTTCTCCTGAAGCAGCTGACGGCGGCACAATTGCCTTAGTTGAACAAGGCGACATCATTCATATTGATATCCCGACACGTGAGATCACCTTGCAAGTATCTGAAGCTGAACTTGAAACGCGTCGTGCCGCAATGGAAGCTAAAGGTAAAAATGCTTGGAAACCTGCTGATCGTGTTCGTCCAATTAGCTACGCACTTAAAAACTACGCAATGTTAGCCACTAGTGCTGATAAAGGTGCTGTGCGTAACCGTGACTTATTAGATGGTTTAGTTGATAAGTAAAACTGAAAAATGGAGCTAGAAAAGATAAAAAACTTTCTAGCTCAGCTAATTTGATTTCGTCATTCCCGAGTTTTCTAATCGGGAATCTAGCTTTCAAATAATGGATGCTCGATATAATCAACTCGAGCATGACTATTTCATGGTTAGCTGCATTTTTTCAAGTGATTGACAGTAATTTAGGCAAAATCATGACAGAAACACTCAAGCAAGTATCACCCCAAGAGCCATTAGATTACCTACGTCGTATTCTACTTGCCCCTATTTATGATCTCGCGGTTGAAACCGAATTGACGGCTTGCAACAAATTGTCCTCTCGTTTAAATAATCACATTTATTTAAAACGTGAAGATCAACAACCCGTACATTCGTTTAAATTACGTGGCGCTTATAACAAACTCAATAGTTTAACTGAAGAGCAATGCATTCATGGTGTTATCGCTGCTTCTGCTGGTAATCATGCTCAAGGTTTAGCACTAGCGGCTAAAAAGCTGGGCATTAATGCAACTATCGTTATGCCCAAAACTACTCCAGATATTAAAGTGGACAATGTAAGACGTTTTGGTGGTGAAGTACGATTAGTTGGCAATAGTTTCAATGAAGCTCAAGCCGCTTCAATCGAATATGCCAAAGCAGAAAGTAAAACCCTTGTTCATCCCTTTGATGATGTTGAAGTCATTATTGGCCAAGGTACGGTAGCTAAAGAATTGTTACAACAATTGCCCCAAGCTGATGTGGTGTTTATACCTGTTGGCGGTGGTGGACTTCTTGCGGGTATGGCCGTTTATTTAAAACAGCTAAATCCTAGAACTAAAATTATCGGTGTAGAAGCTGAAGATTCAGCCTGTTTAAAAGCCGCACTTGAAGCAGGAGAGCCCGTTGATTTAACTCAAGTAGGTTTGTTTGCCGATGGCGTTGCCGTTAAACGTATTGGTGAAAATACTTTTGGTTTGATTCAAGAGTTTTGTGATGAAGTGATCACGGTTTCAACCGATGAAATTTGTGCATCTATCAAAGACATCTTCGAAGAAACACGTGTTATTGCTGAGCCTGCTGGTGCATTATCTTTGGCCGGCTTACAAAAGTATTGTCTGACTAGCAAAGGTGGTGAATCTTTAGCAGCAATACTTTCAGGCGCAAACATGAACTTTCATACCTTGCGTTACGTGTCAGAACGCTGTGAATTAGGTGAAAAGAAAGAAGCGATATTAGCGGTTACTATTCCCGAAGAAAAAGGTAGTTTTAAACGTTTTTGTCAATCCATAGGCAACCGTGCCATTACCGAGTTTAACTATCGTTATTCTGGTAAACCTAGTGCTGAAATTTTTGTCGGTGTTCGTCTTGGCGGCAGTGTAGAAGAACGTCAAGAGTTACTGCAAGGACTAGAAAGCGCAAATTATCAAGTGAGAGATTTTACTGATAATGAATTAGCTAAATTGCACGTTCGCTACATGATTGGCGGAAAAACTCCTCATTCAGCGAAGAACGGTAACGATGAGCGACTCTTTAGTTTTGAGTTTCCTGAACATCCGGGAGCGCTAGAAAAATTCTTAGCCGCAATGGGCGAATACTGGAATATCACCCTATTTCATTATCGTAACCATGGCGCAGCATTTGGTCAGGTACTTGCTGGTTTTGATCTTGATAAAAATCAGCAAAACGAATTTTTCCAACACCTTGATGACCTTGGTTATCAATGGGCAGAAGAAACCGACAACCTCGCTTATCAAACCTTTTTGAATTAATGTTGTAGAGCCAATAAAGTTGATACTTTATTGGCTCTTTTCTTTTAAATATTACTTCGCTGGAATTGCCGCATCAATTTTCTTTAACGAGCGTAAAAATAGACCTAATCCGCCCATAGCCAATATCAAAATAACAATTAAGTCAAAAGAGGTCATGGTTCTAAAGCTAAAGCGGATAGAGGAAATTACGCCAAAAATAAAACCAGTAATAGAGCCGAGTGCTAACAACCAACCAATAGGGTTCTTACTGTTATAGAAAATAATGCCGACACCGAACATAAAAGGGATCATAACCATACCACTGGTGATGCTGTAGCTTCCCCCCATAGCAGAAAATCCATAAAGACGCATGCCCATTCCAAAACTAGAACTGACGGTAATTGCATTAAGTAGTAAGTAAAAACCACCGCACATCATGATCAATCCAATAAAAAACTGCCCTAAACCACCTGATGTTCCACCTGCTCCACGCATAAATTCAACCTTTGTAATTTATATTATTTTTCAGCAGAGTAAGGGTCTGCCGCTAGAAGATATGCGCGTAGATCCGCTTTATTAGATTGCTGCGATAACCATTCTCTAAGCTCTTTTATTTTGTCATATGAAACTTGTCCAAATTTATCTTTGTAAATTTCAGAGAAGTTATCTTTCGTACTGTCTATTCGAATATTTTTTTGCCAATGAGCCGTGAGTACAGAATTTAAAGATCCTGCTAACCCTTCATTTTTTAAAAGCTCCCATTCCCCTTTATCTAACCAAATGCCCCCAACACTCGCGCTATAATCTATGCGGTGTTCAGTAGTACTACTCAAGCGCAACTTTCTCATGATTAGACCTGTTACAGGACAAAGCATAGCTGACTTTGTGTCTTCAGCCTCACATGTGCTTTCTGCTTTAAATGAAAACTGCAGGTTTCGTTCTTTCCAAGAAACATAATCTTCTACTAAAATCCAGTTTCCTTCACATTGAGCACAAGTATGAGATCTAAACTGACCCTCAATAAAGCTTGGCGATAATTGGCCCGATTTACAACTAGTACATTTCATTTAAAAAATCCTTTTTATAATTAGAGACCAAACCTCTATCTATTTAAAATAGAGGTTCATATACTCTTACTCAGCCGAGGTCTGCTGACCATTCATTTTAGTTTTTACTTTTGCAATATTTGATTGCTGAACAACCGTTTTAGTATCATCAATTAAAGAATGTTTACCCATGATCAAATCATTTAATGTACCGGATTCTTTATTTACTAATCCAAGCTCTTGAAGCATTGAATCGATCATCGGTGCATTAGCCCGGTAGTTTAATGCCGCTGAAGTAATTTGCTCTGCTATTCCACCACTTCCAGAGGCTTCATTTGTGCCCATTACAGCATTCGAGTTTCCGTAACCTTGAAGTATTTTTATACCATCGATATTTTCTAGTGGCTTCACTGAGTTCGCAATCATTTCAGGTAATGTTTTTAAAATAGCTAACGATTTTTGTAATTCAATTTGCTCATCACGCAGTGTGTTTTCTGCCTCGTATAATGCCTTTTTACCTGCTGCTTCAACTGCATATATTTTCTCATCAGCTTCAGCTTTTAATTTTTTAGCATCGGCACTAGCTTTCGCTTCGGTAAGTACTGCGGTTGCTTTATCTTCCGCAGCTCGTTTTTCAGCATCTGCTTGTACGGTGATACTTACAGCATCTCGTTCTGCTTCTTTCTTAGCATCAATCACTTCTATTTCTTTACGACGATTTGCTTCTGCGACCTCTCTAGCGGTTGTTACGGCTTCTTCTTTTTCTACACGGTCTTTTTCAGCTCCTGCGGCTTGTGCTCTTGCTGCGGATTCCGCCTCTGATTTTTCTGCTACTGCGATTTGCTTATCTTGCTCAGCTACTTCAATATCGCGTTGCTGTTGAATACGAGCTTGCTCTAGTGCAGTACGTTTATCAATTTCACGAGACTCAACATCTCTGCTTTTTAATATTTCTGCTACTTCAATCGCTTGTTCTTTAGATATTTGAGCTTCTCTTTCCTCTCGTTCTTTGTATTCGCGAGTTTTCGCGATTTCAGCTTTTTGCTCTACACGCTTAAACTCTAGAACCTGTTCTTGGGCAATACGGAGTTCTTCTTCTTCTTTTTGAATTTCTAGTGATGCACGTTCTGCATCAAGGTTTCTTCTTTGAATTTTAACACGGTTATCTTGTTCTATATCATTAGTTTCTTTGCGTTTCTCTTCGATTATTTTAGTTAATCTTGCTCGACCCTCTGCATCAAAAGCATTGTTTTCATTAAAGAAATGCAAATCAGTCTGATCAAATCCTGTTAATGAAACCGACTCTAATTCAAGACCGTTTTTCTCCAAATCATTGGCCACATTTTGTTGAACTTTTTGTACAAAATCAGCTCTTTGTTCATGCATTGCAGTCATTGTCATTTCCGCAGCAACAGTGCGGAGTACATCAACAAACTTCGACTCCATCAATTTTTTCAATTCTTCAACTCTCATGGTACGACTACCGAGCGTTTGAGCCGCCATGGAAATACCTTCAGTATGAGGTGCCACACGTAAGTAAAAATCGGCTTTTACATCAACACGCATTCTATCTTTGGTAATAAGAGAGTCTTTTTCTATTTTCTCAACTTCAATACGCAGTGTGTTCATATTGACCGGGATTGTTTCATGTAAAACAGGTAGACAGATAGCGCCTCCATCTTTTACAACTTTTTCTCCACCCATACCTGTACGAACAAAAGCAATTTCTTTAGTCGCACGAACATATAACTTAGCAAAAATTAGTCCTATCGTAATGAAAGAGACTAGCCCTACACCGACCATCATTAAAATAAAAGTGGTATTGGCATTCAAATTTTCCATAGTAAATTTCCTTTTTTTTATGTTATAAATTTTTGTAAATATTATTGATTGAATTTTATGGCAAGCCAGAAGGACTCTTTTTTCTCAACTAACACAACTTGTTGACCTTGATTAAATTCTTCATTGTCATTATCTGGTGTAACTAACACATAATGTTTTTGATTAAAGCTATCTGTTAACGACGCTTCTGCAGGACTATCTCGTCTAGCTGTACCGATAGTTATTGTTGCAATTAAACCGTTAAAGCTATTATTTGAAATCGCTGAAGATTCGTTTTTAGGAAGTAGACGACTTAGCGGTACACCAATATGGTGTGTGGCGTATAACGACAACATAAACGACAAACCATAGATTAAAAATTCAGATAAATTAATCGTAAAATTATTTAATAGTATGTAATTTAGGGTATAACCGGTTATACCAAAGCTAGTTAAAAATAACACCAACCATACTAATAAAGGTAAGCGATTTAAGCATAACCAACCTAACAGGGGTGTTAGTCCCCCAACTGATATATCCGTATCAACATCTATATCAAGATCAATGGGTGAAATATGGTCCAGTAGGTTGACCATACTTAGGCCTATAAGCATTCCAATACCTTCTAGTATTGCCAAGGCTAATACCGAGCATAATGCTACAGCGAAACCTATATTTATATCCGCAAGAATAAATTCAATCATATGGTTAATCCTTTACCTAAATCTGGGAGCAATTTATTAGAAGCGTAATGAAAGGTCAAGCCGTTCACATTTTTATTACATTAAATTTACGCCTTGTGACATAATATGTCAAAGGATTGTAGTTTTATGTATCAGTGATAAATATAAATCAGTATCTACTACGTTATAGTGTTCATCCCTAGCAAGCTCTAGAGACAGTTCATTTCTTTTCCCAGCTTTCAAATATCTAGATTAAAATTAATTAGTTAATATTCATTCTTACTTAAGTTTTACAACTTCACCATCTGATAGAAATAGTCTTTTATTGATATCTTCTTTTCATTGATGCTAGAATTAAAAAAAATCTTATTACCTAGTTATTAAGTAGTTAATACCTAGCTAATAGTCACTCACTCATAATCTAAGTGTTGCTTATGACTACTTTCATCAATAAAACAGTAATGGTTGTTTTGCTCTGTTTGATCTTTATCGGTCAATCAATGGCATCAGTGACTATGTTTTATAGCATGGCAGGTATGCAACAAAGTGGGCAAATGATGACTAAAATGTCATCGATGAAAGGTTCAAATCATCACAGCACACAGAGAAACAACACTGCCCACGACATGAATGCGATGTCTGATTGTGACGAAGAAATGATGACAAAAAAAACTTGTTCTTCCATGTCTTCTGAAAGTTGTTGTGAACAAGAGTGTGATTGTTTAACAGGCGGGTGTTCAACCGTTTCAGCATTTTCAATGATTATCGATTACACCCCCGTCTTTGCAACGCCGAGTAAAATAAAGTCACTCAATACCATTACCACAAGTCAAACACTTACCTCCCTTTATAGACCACCTATTCTGAGCTAATCACAGTCTCATTGCGTCTACATTTTGCTGTATAAATTTTATAGTTGATAACTTAACAAGTATCGCTGATGCAAAACACCGTCTAGTCATTACCGTAAAGTATTCCCTCAGGAGGGAGTCATGTTTTTATTTTCTTTTCCCGTTCAAGCTCGCGCAACTGTTGCTAGCATTATCACATTAAGTTTGTTATGTGCTATTAGCCCTACTCTTCAGGCTGCTGATAATAAGAAGGTTTGGTCATTTAATAGTACCGTAACAACTGCACAAAAAAACGACCCTTGGCTCTCGGGTAATAAACACCAGCAACAAGCTGTTGAGGCCTTGAGCAATGCCGCTTCAAGTTTACCTGCCCCTAAAATGTCAGTCGCATTTGCAAACTTGCCTACTGATGGTTTTGACTTTTCTCAAGAGGGAATGACACAACTAAAAGTGGGGATTACTCAGATGTTTCCTCGAGGTGATAGCCTGACAATCAAGAATCAACAATTGCGTATTCAAAGCGAAGCCTATCCTTTTCAACGTAACGATAGAGAAGCCAAAGTTGCGGTTACCGTTGGCAGCTTATGGCTTGATGCCTATAATGTTCAGCAAAGCATTATCCTAATTGAACAAAATCGTTCCCTATTCGAGCAATTAGCTGATGTCGCTCAAGCCAGTTATTCTTCAACGTTAGGTAAAACACGTCAGCAAGATATTGTTCGTGCCCAACTTGAATTAACACAGCTCGATGATCGACTCGACATATTAGCGCAGCAACAAAATGCTTACATAGGTATGTTGTCACAATGGCTATCAACGGCATTTCTTAATGATTCTACGCAAGTAAATATAGCTGAGCTCGGTCAACTACAGAATATGAAATTAGCTAAGCAATTGCCCCAGTTAGATTTACTACATACAGGATTAAGTCACACTGGTGCTACCCGTTCAAAAGCAGACAGTACGGGTCTGAGTAATACTGCTATGAGTAATAACCCTTGGTTATCTGTTGAGGAGCTGACCAAACAATTCGTTAAGCACCCTGCAGTTATTGCACTAGATAAAAAAATACTAGCAACAAAAACAGGCATAAGTTTAGCTGAACAAGCCTACCAACCTGAGTGGGGTATTAACGCAAGTTATGGCTATCGTGATGATGATCCTTTAGGTAACAATAGAGCAGATTTATTCTCTGTTGGCGTGACTTTTGATCTGCCACTGTTTACTGATAATCGTCAAGATATGACAGTAAAATCAGCAGTTTCAGCAACAGAAGCAGTGAAAACAGAAAAGATATTATTACTGCGTCAGTTACTGGGTGCTTTCTCTAGTGCACAAGGTCGCTTATCACGATTGAACAGTCGTAAAACGCTTTACCAAACGAGATTATTACCACAAATTCACGATCAAGCGGAAGCCTCATTAACGGCATATACCAATGATGATGGTGATTTTTCAGAAGTCGTACGATCACGCATTGCTGTACTTAATGCTGAAATAGAACAACTAAAAATTGCTGTTGAACAGCAAAAAATAATTTTAGAGCTGAATTACCTTTTTGTCGGTAGTTTGGCTATGAACAATACGCAGCAAACTTTTGCTCCGCGTGAGGAAAAATAATGACTATCAATAAACATATCAACGACTCAGCAGAACGTCCAGTAGAAAAAGTCAGACACATTACGTTAACAGGCATCATTTTAGGCTTAGTTTTCGGGGTAATAATCACCCTAGTTGTAACAAGCTTTTTACCATCAAAAACAAGCGTTAGTGACAACAGTACAGAAGAAAGTAAACCTTTGTATTGGGTAGCACCAATGGATGCAAATTTTAGACGTGATCAGCCGGGTCAATCACCAATGGGCATGGATTTGATCCCTTATTACGGTAGTCAAAATAATACGATTGATGAAGGTGCTGGTACTATAAAAATATCGCCGAGTGTTATTAACAACTTAGGTGTACGTACTACGACAGCCACTTATCGTCCACTCAAGACAACAATAGAAACAGTGGGTTATGTCACTTATGATGAAGATAAATTGGTACATATTCATCCGCGGATTGCAGGTTGGGTTGAAAAGCTCTACATCAACGCTATTGGTGATCCTGTGACTAAGGGTCAGCCACTTTATGACATATATTCACCTGAATTAGTCAATGCTCAAGAAGAATTACTGCTGGCATTAGATCGAAAAAATAAACGTTTAATTACCGCCGCTGAAAATCGTCTTATCGCCTTACAAATTCCTCGTAAGGCGATTAACGCATTAAAAAAGGATAAAAAAGTCCAACTAAACGTTACTTTTTACGCTCCACAAAATGGTGTAGTAGAAAGTTTATTTATCAGAGAAGGCTTCTATGTAAAACCAGAAACCATGATGTTATCTATAGTCGATTTAACCCAAGTATGGGTGAAGGCAGAAGTTTTTGAGCGCGATGTATTTAAAGTTGTCATGGGCGATAGTGCCAGCATGCGTTTAGATTACTTACCTTCCAAACAATGGGACGGTAAAGTTGAACACGTACATCCTATGTTAAATCCAAAAACAAGAACCGGTATTGTTAGACTGCATTTTAATAACCAGAACGGTGATTTAAGACCGAATATGTTCGCGCAAATTTCAATTGCCATCAATGACAATGAACCCGCTTTGCAAGTACCAAAAGAAGCCGTTATCCGAACGGGCAACCAAGACAGAGTAGTTTTAGCATTAGGCGAAGGTTATTTTAAGTCAGTCGCAGTGAAAATTGGTCGTTTTGATCGCGATAATATCGAAATTATTTCTGGTCTTGCCGCTGGGGAGAAAGTGGTTAGTTCCGCCCAGTTCTTACTCGACTCAGAGTCTAGTAAAACATCCGACTTTAAACGTATGTATATTGAAGAATTTCAATCTGATGATACTGCTGAAGACACTAACAATGAAGTTTCTTCAGCAACAGTTCATGGCACAGTCACTGCGGTGATGACCGATCACCGCATGGTAACTATCGATCGTGAAGCGATTGAAAAATGGAACCGAGAGCCCGCTAGCGTTGATTTCATGGTGGCTGAATCCGTAGATATGACACTATTTCATGCTGGTGCATATTTAATGTTTACCTTCGAAATTAGCGATGGCGAATTCATTATTGTTAGTGCAATGACAATGAAAAAAGGCATGTCGCATGACATGTCTAAGGCAACTATGATTGAAGGAGATACACAATGATTGCTGCCATTATTCGTTGGTCAGTAGGCAATCGTTTCTTCGTCATATTGGCCACTATGATTTTAGTGGGCATAGGTTTGTACTCAGTAAAAAATACGCCTATTGATGCACTGCCTGATTTATCTGATGTGCAAGTTATTATCAAAACGAGTTATCCCGGACAAGCACCGCAAGTAGTTGAAGATCAGGTAACTTACCCGCTCACTACCGCTATGTTATCAGTACCTGGCGCAGTAACTGTGCGTGGTTTCTCCTTTTTTGGTGATTCTTATGTTTATATTATTTTTGAAGAAGATACCGACCTTTATTGGGCTCGATCTCGGGTATTAGAATATTTAAGTCAGGTATCACCTAACTTACCGAGTGATGCAAAACCGCAGTTAGGTCCTGATGCGACAGGTGTTGGTTGGGTATATCTCTATTCGTTGATCGACAAAACCGGCCAACATGATTTAAGTCAGTTACGTAGCTTACAAGATTGGTTTTTAAAATATGAGCTACAAACGGTAAAAGGTGTTTCAGAAGTGACCGCACTTGGCGGCATGGTTAAGCAATACCAAGTACAGGTTGATCCTGACAAGTTGCGTGCTTTTGGTATCCCACTTTCACTTATTCAAACGGCCATCAAACAAGGCAACCAAGAGATTGGCGCTTCTGTGGTAGAAATGGCTGAAGCTGAATACATGGTAAGAGCAACGGGCTATCTAAAAGGCGTTGAAGACCTTGAAAATATTCCTTTGGGTGTCAATGAAAATGGAACACCCTTATTACTTAAAGATGTTGCACAAATAGGTACAGGTCCGCAAATGCGTCGTGGTATTGCCGAACTAAATGGTGAAGGTGAAACCGTTGGCGGCATTGTGGTGATGCGCTTTGGTGAAAATGCTCAGCAGGTCATTAACGGCGTAAAGGCTAAACTAGAACAGTTGAAAAAAGGTTTGCCTGAAGGGGTAGAAATTGTCCCTGTTTATGACAGATCGGCATTAATTGAGCGTGCTGTAAGTAACTTAGCGATGAAGCTTTTAGAGGAGTTTGGTGTTGTCGCTTTAGTTTGTGTCATTTTTCTCTTTCATCTCCGCTCTTCTTTAGTGGTGATTATTAGCATTCCTGTCGGTATTTTAACGGCCTTTATCGTGATGCATGCTCAAGGCTTAAATGCCAACATCATGTCTCTTGGCGGCATTGCCATTGCCATTGGCGCTATGGTTGATGGTGCAATTGTAATGATTGAAAACATGCACAAACATATGGAGCGTGAACCCCAAGATAAACCCTTATCAAACGAAAAACGTTGGCAGGTTGTCATTGATTCCGCCAGCGAAGTCGGTCCAGCATTATTCTTTAGCTTGCTCATTATAACGGTCAGCTTTGTGCCAGTATTTACCCTTGAAGCGCAAGAAGGTCGAATGTTTTCGCCGCTTGCTTACACTAAAACCTATGCAATGGCAGCCGCTGCTGCGCTGGCGATTACCTTAGTACCGGTATTAATGGGTTATTTTATTCGTGGCAAAGTGCTCGCTGAACATAAAAACCCAGTAAATAAATTCTTAACAGCACTGTATCTGCCTGCGCTAAAAACGGTATTACGTTTTCCAAAAACCACCCTATCTGCTGCTGTGGTTGTGTTTATCATTGGTTTATATCCGTTAGATAAAATAGGCAGTGAATTCATTCCTCCCCTTGATGAAGGTGACTTGATGTATATGCCAACCACTTATCCTGGCATATCTATCGGCCAAGCAAGACAGTTACTGCAACAAACCGACAAGCTGATTAAAACCGTACCTGAGGTAAAAACCGTGTTTGGTAAAATGGGACGTGCAGAAACAGCAACGGATCCCGCACCGTTAACTATGATAGAAACCTTTATTCAATTTAAGCCTAAAAGTGAATGGCGCGACGGCATGACTATCGCTAGTTTAAAAAAGGAACTTGATGCATTAGTAAAGCTACCCGGCGTTACTAATGCCTGGGTTATGCCGATAAAAACCCGTATAGATATGTTAGCTACAGGCATAAAAACACCTGTTGGTATTAAAATATCGGGACCAAAACTTGAAACGATTCAAGAAATTGGTCAACAGCTTGAAAGTATTTTGGCCAAAGTACCTGGTACCGCTTCCGTATATTCTGAGCGTGTTGCAGGTGGTCGCTATATCAAAGTTGATATTCAACGTGGCAAAGCGGCTCGTTATGGTTTAAATATTAGTGATATTCAACAAGTAGTTGCTACTGCAATTGGTGGTATGAATGTTACCAATACCGTAGAAGGTTTAGAGCGCTATCCGGTTAGTTTACGTTATCCCCAAGATTACCGAGACTCACCAGAGCAGCTATCACAACTACCCATAGTTACGCCCAATGGTCAGCGAATCTCATTAGGTGATGTTGCCCATGTATTTATTGAAGATGGGCCACCGGGCATCAAATCAGAGAATGCTCGATTAACCGGTTGGGCGTTCATTGACTTAGCTGATACAAAAGGCGTTGATGTGGGCAGTTACGTGACCCATGCACAAACTGTATTAGATAAGGAATTAAAACTGCCAACAGGTTATTCTATTACGTGGGCAGGCCAGTATGAATACATGCAAAGAGCTAAAGCCAAACTGACCTATGTAGTGCCGTTAACATTAGCCATTATTATTGTATTACTGTATCTAAACTTTCGAAATGTCATCGAAGTCGCCATGATTTTAGGTACGCTGCCACTCGCTATGGTGGGAAGTATTTGGTTAATGTACTTGCAAGGTTTCAACTTCTCAGTCGCGGTAGGTGTTGGTTTTATTGCGCTTGCGGGTGTTGCAGTAGAAATTGGCGTTATTATGTTGGTTTACTTGAATCAAGCGTATAATGCTTTAATGGCTGAGAATGCCACAACAGGCAAAGGAACAACTAAGGCTGATATTTTACAAGCTGTGCTTCATGGCGCTGGTTTACGAGTAAGACCTATTATGATGACCGGAGGAACGGTTATTGTTGGTTTATTGCCTATATTATATGGCACGGGTACTGGTTCAGAAGTGATGAGCCGAATTGCTGCGCCTATGGTTGGTGGTATGGCGAGTGCTATGTTATTGACCTTGCTTGTTTTACCTGCGCTCTATTATTTATGGCGCTCGACCAATTTACCAACGACTGAAGATGTAGTTCAAGAAAAGTAATATGAAAAAAAACACTCTAAACCTCCTATCACTAAGTCTCACATTCTTGGTTATGTGCGCAAGCATTTATACTAAACCTGTCCAGGCAAAAGTATTAGTAGTCGCTTCTGATGAATGGTGTCCTTATATCTGTGACAACACTCATCTTCCGGGGTTTTTAGTTGAGATAGTGACAGAGATCGCTGCCAGTAATGGCGTTAAAGTAAAGTTTGCTTTAACGCCATTAGCAAGAGCGCTAGACCTCACCCAAAAGGGAAAAATAGACATACTGCTGGGTTTAACGGCACAGCATATAAGTGATTTTCAGCTGCAAAAAACTCACTTAAGTTTTGGTGGCTTATATAATGACTTTTATGTGCGTGATAATGATCCATGGCGTTTTAATGGCATTGTTGATTTAGAGATTACGTTAAGAAACAATGCTATTTTAGGTACTATCAACGGCTATGAGTATGGCGATAATATCGGTAATTTACTAAAAAATAATGCTGCGCACATATTTTCAGCGAGTGGTAATTCTCCATTACAAAAGCAGCTAAAAATGTTGCGCTTGGGTCGATTAGACATTTTATTGGATTCCAGATTTACTGTGCAATATCAGCTATCTAAATTGGTAAATAAATCATCGAAGCTTAAAGCATCAAGCACGCCCAGCTCAGCAATCATTTATGCCGGCACTGAAGGTGACTTTACGCCATTATTTTTGGGGTTTTCGCCCCTTTTGAGTAAAGAGCAAGTACAGCTTTTCGATGATGGTTTAATGAACCTTAGAGAGAATGGACGGTTAAATAAAATTTTAGCAAAATACGGCGTAATAGATTGGCATCAGCAATCAATAACGCAGCAAGACAAAGAGTCATCATATTTGATGGGAGGGTAAAGCCTTTTTGCAAAATCACCCTGTTTTATTATTACCTTTAACTTCAAATTGAAGACTATAAATGCGATTTTTTGAAATAACATTACTTGCTGCCTTAGCTAATTTTTTTGCTATATTTAGCGTCTATGCCAATGTAGAAATCACTCAGGCGCCATTAGACAAGTATCAATGGAGTTATGATACCGACCCTTATGGTAGCGAAGCTATTATTAATGAAAAGCTTATTAGACATGGTGGTATTTGGATTAAATTTAAACGAGTGCCTCGTGTTGATGCCAAGCGTAATTCATGGGTTGAATTAATTCACCGATTACCTGGCGCATCTTTAGCTGGAAGTCAGAAAATACGTTTAACCTACCAATGTGATATTGCCCTTATTATCAAATTATCTCAGCAAGAATACGGTAAACACGGTGACAAAAGTTATGCCCATTACCAAATAGAATTGCCAGCAACAAATCAGTGGTCAACTAAGGAAGTTGATTTGAAAGACTTCTCCCGACCAGCATGGACACCAACTAACTCAACAGACCATGGTTTAATACCTAAACATATTGATGAGATTTATCTGACCCCAAGCATGACAGATAAAGACGGTGGTGAAGCTATTTTGCAAGTTCGTGCGATTGAGTTAATTCCTTAAGTCATTGCCTTAGGAAATTACCTTAAGTGATTACTTTAAGGAATAGTCTTAGGCAATCACATTAAAGTGTCATTTTTTGAAAATAAACTATTCTTCACAAACCTTCAATTTATCTATGTTTTAAATAGATACCCAGGGCTATTTTTTTAATCCAACAATTGAATACTCACCGCCGACGGTAAGTTTGACCGTTACTGGTTTATCTGATGTGTTCTTCCAATACCAGCCATGAACACCCGCGAATGGCGTGGTAAAGCTACCTTTCATCTCAGTTAAGGTCGCAATAGCATAACTCTCATAATAACCTGTGGTATCACCTTCAGGTTCACCATGTAAATCAAAGAAAAGTGCAGTGCCTTCCGTTTGCCATTGATATTCCATTTTCTTAAACTGCGCCATCGCAAATTTATACTCAATACCACGTCCTGCGGGAACAATTACTTCAATAATATCGGTTTCATGTTGTTTTACTGTGTTGAGTTCATCACTTTGTTTGGTATTAATCGTCGCCTTACCTCTAGGGTTCGCTAAAGCCGTTAAACCAAGCTTTGTGCCAATACCCGTTGGGTCGATATTGTATTCTGCCGGTAAAATAAAACTGACCAATACCACGCCAGCAATCACCAGCGCGATAATAGTTGATTTGAGTAAAGCCTTATTTGATAACGTATGTTGCATATATACCCGTTCTACTTGTAGATGCATGACTCAGCTGGATTTAGGGAATGCTAAACAAATCATACTCTACGTTACATTTCTTTTTAAGGGAATAACCCTTAATAAAAAAAGCGCCTTGATTATGAATCGCTCAGACTTCCTGAAACGAGCATATTCAAGTGGAGCGGGTATAAGTCTCTTAAATATAGAATTGAGTAAATGAGTGTTTTGCTGACTTAATAATATTGATAACTTAGTAACCTTGATAACTAGTAAAATAACCGGTTAACTGAAAACCTACCAGCATAAAACCAGCACTCATTAATAAGGTATTACTTGCCGTTGAAAATTGAGTAAAAGAATGATGTTTCCGCCAAAAACTAATGATCAATAATATAAAGGTTAGCGCGGTAAACTGCCCCAATTCCACCCCTATATTAAAAGCAATCAAGTTCTGCCATAAACCGTCTTGGGGGAGTTGAAATTCTTGTAATTTGGTCGCTAACCCAAAGCCATGAAACAAACCAAAGATCAGCACTGCTATTTTAGCATTGGGGCTAAAGCCTAAGGTACGTTCAAAACCGCCTAAGTTATCAAAACCTTTGTAAACAACTGACAAACCAATAATTGCATCAATGATATAAGCATTCACTTGCACATCACCCAATACACCAGAGAGCAAGGTTAAGCTATGCCCCAAGGTAAACATACTGACATACAGTAAAATGTCTTTGCTCTTATATAGAAAGAAGATTACGCCGGCTAAAAACAGTAAATGATCGTATCCGGTCACCATATGTTTAGCCCCGATGTACATAAAAGGAAAGAATTGGACTCCGGTATTATTTTGTAAAAAAAGCCGAGTACTTTCATCGACGCCATGAGCCATGGCATTGAAAGAGACTAAACAAATCAGACTCAATATCATGATAATTAAGGCTAGGCGATTACTTAGAGGAAACATTAATAACTCCGCTGATTTCAGCCTGTATTGAGTGGTTGCTATAAGAATGGTTATTAAAATAAATAACATTAAGACTGAGTACATAATGCCAGTTAAATAAATCCAAACAAGTCCTGACCTTCAAATTTATAAACCCAACTAACCGTATGCAAGTCACGTACAAAGCAACATTCAACTCTCATAAATTTCACATGGTGAAATATGAATCAACATTGTGCAATGAAAAAGCATATGCTTTTATGAAAAAACACCTCATTTAAAATCATCCACCAACACACTGTTTTACCAGAACTTCATCGCTAAATAAGAGTTGTTTTCTACCGCCTTTAACTCAGGATTAAGTAAGCTTTACTAGCCCTTTGTAGTGATTTAGGTAACAAAAACTTTAAAGCTGACACTTGTGTCAACTTACGATTCTGCTATAGTAAATCCATACGAATATTCAACTCGACACTAAAAATCAAAATTAAAGCGGAAAGAATAATGGTAGCAAATACAATAAAATTCCTGTTAAACAACGAGCTAGTAAAGATTGAAAACTTAGATCCTAATACGACTGTTTTACAATACTTACGTGAAGAGCAATTTAAATCTGGCACCAAAGAAGGCTGTGCTTCAGGTGATTGCGGTGCTTGTACCGTAGTATTAGCTGAACTAGATACTGAAAACTCTGGTCAGCTTACATATAAATCAATTAACTCTTGTATTACCTTTGTCGGTAATTTACATGGTAAGCAATTGATTACCGTTGAAGACTTGAAAGAAGGTGCTCAACTACATCACGCTCAGCAAACGATTGTTGATAATCACGGTTCACAATGTGGATTTTGTACTCCTGGATTTGTGATGTCTTCTTTTGCTTTGCATAAGCAGAACAACACACCAAATCGTGCTGAAGTATTAGAAGCACTCGCAGGTAATTTATGTCGTTGTACCGGTTACCGCTCAATTATCGAAGCCGCAATGACGTCTAGCAAGGATGCTAGAGAAGATTCATTTGCTAAGCATTATCAAGCAACTGTTGCTGCGCTGACCGAATTAGAACAATTACCAACGCCAGCATTAACAGGTAACGGCCATAACTATATTGCGCCAAAAAATATCGATGAGTTGGCGACTGAGTTAACCAATGAGCCTAAATCCACGTTAGTGGCTGGTGGCACCGATTTAGCCCTTTCTGTTACACAGAATTTAGCAACCATTGATAAGCTTGTTTATGTCGGTAATGTTGCAGAATTAACGACTATCGAAGAAACAGAGACTGAGATTATTATTGGCTCTGCTCTGCCTTACAGTGAATTTATCGATACCTTGCATCATTACTACCCTGATTTAGGGGAAATGATCGAACGTATCGGTTCTAAGCAAGTACGTAATACGGGTACTTTAGGTGGTAACGTTGGTAACGCATCACCTATTGGTGATATGCCGCCAGCATTAATCGCTTTAGGTGCAACCATGACCCTGCACGTTCAAGGTCAAGAACGCACCATTTTAGTTGAGGACTACTTTGTTGATTACAAAAAGACAGTGCTTAAACCATCTGAGTTTATTAAATCAATTCAAATCCCTAAACCTACCGCAGGTCAAACATTAAAACTCTACAAAATTTCTAAGCGTATTGATGACGATATTTCAGCGGTATTAGCTGCATTTTTCATCGAGCAAGAAATTACTGAAAATGGCCAAAAAATTACTAATGTCCGTTTAGCTTTTGGTGGCATGGCGGCTATTCCTAAACGTTCTCCAGTGACTGAAGCCATATTGCTAGGCAATAGCTTAACAAAAGCGTTGGTCGCTCAGGCAAAAGAAGCGTTAACAACTGATTTCCAGCCTATGAGTGATGTTCGTGCTTCAGACAAATACCGTATGACCGTAGCTCAAAATCTGATTGAGAAGTGCTATATAGAGCTGCAAAGCGCCAATGCTAGAAAAGTTATCGAAACGAGAGTGGTAAATCATGCGTAGTCTTATTGATGTAAAAAAATCCGATGCCCAACAGGTAAAAACTAACACAGACAAAAGTGTTGTTAACGGACAAAAAAATGTTGGCTTAGGTGGCGTAGGTCGTTCTAAAAAACATGAAAGTGCTGACAAGCAAGTTGCTGGTGAAGCCATTTATGTTGATGATCGCCCATCACTTCGTGGTGAATTACATGCTGCGGTAGGTCAATCTACCATGGCACATGCCAACATCATCTCAATGGACTTATCTGCCGTTAAAGCAGCGACAGGTGTTATCTCAGTCATTACGGTTGAAGATGTGCCTGGACATACCGATATTGGTCCAGTATTTCCTGGCGACCCAGTACTGGCCATTGGTAAAGTTGAATTTATTGGTCAGCCCATCTTCGCTGTAGCGGCAACAAGTTTCGATCTTGCTCGTAAAGCGGTTAAATTAGCACGAATTGAGTATCAAGAGCTTGAAGCTGTGCTTACGGTAAAAGACGCCTTAGCGAAGCAAAACTTTGTTCGCCCGCCATTTACCATGAAACGTGGTGATTCTGACTCGGCTATTACAGCGGCAGATCATCAATTATCCGGTGAAATCCTCGTTGGTGGTCAAGAACATATGTATCTTGAAGGGCAAGTATCAACAGCTGAACCGACCGAAGATGGTGGTATGAATATTTTCACCTCTTCACAACATCCTAGTGAAGTACAAAAGTTAGTAGCTGAAGTTTTAGACATTCCACTAAACAAAGTATTAGTTGATATGCGCCGCATGGGTGGTGGTTTTGGTGGTAAAGAAACACAAGCAGCACCTTGGGCATGTATCGCAGCCTTATTGGCAAATGTGACTAAACGCCCAGTTAAGTTTAAGCTAGCGCGTATGGACGATATGGTGATGACAGGTAAACGTCATCCCTTTGAAAATAACTACACCGTTGGTTTTGACAAAGATGGTCAAATCAAAGGTATTAACATCGAAGTTAATGGTAACTGTGGTTACTCCCCAGATTTATCTGATGCCATTGTTGATAGAGCAATGTTCCACTCAGATAACGCTTACTACTTAGATCAAGCAACCGTTACCGGTAATCGTTGTAAACTAAACACTGTATCTCATACCGCTTACCGTGGTTTTGGCGGTCCGCAAGGTATGATGACCATAGAGATGGTTATGGATGATATTGCGCGTCATTTAGGTAAAGACCCGTTAGACATTCGTAAAGTAAACTTATACGGCACTGATGACCGTAACGAAACCCACTACCATCAAAAAGTTGAGCATAATAACTTAAGCGAAGTTATTGAGTCATTAGAAGAAAGTTCTGATTACCAAGCACGTCGTAAAGCCATTACTGAATTTAACGCTACCAGCCCTATTTTGAAAAAAGGCATTGCCTTAACACCCGTTAAATTTGGTATTTCATTTACGGTACAGCATTTGAACCAAGCTGGCGCACTTGTTCATGTTTACACTGATGGCACCATTCACTTAAGCCATGGCGGCAGTGAAATGGGCCAAGGTTTGAATACTAAAGTAGCGCAAATTGTTGCTGAAGAATTCCAAGTTGATGTAGATACGGTTGCCTGTTCTTCAGCACGTACCGATAAAGTACCTAACTCATCTCCAACTGCAGCTTCATCAGGTACTGACTTAAATGGTAAAGCGGCAGAAGCGGCGGCTAAAACCATTAAACAACGTCTCATTGACTTTGCTTGTGAGAAATATCAGGTTGAAGCAGAACAAGTTCATTTTGAAAACAACAATGTGATTGTCGGTGAGCAAACATTCTCATTCGCTGAATTTTCACAAATAGCTTACATGGGCCGTGTATCTTTATCTTCTACCGGCTTCTATAAGACCCCTAAAATTCATTTTGACCGTGCTACAGGTAAAGGTCGTCCGTTCTTCTACTATGCAACGGGTGCCGCTGTATCAGAAGTTATCATTGATACTTTAACGGGTGAATACAAAACCTTACGTACCGATATTTTACAAGATGTTGGTCACTCAATTAACCCAGCAATTGATATTGGCCAAATTGAAGGCGCTTTTGTTCAAGGTATGGGTTGGTTAACCACTGAAGAATTAGTATGGAATGAACAAGGTCGTTTACTTTCAAACAATCCAGCGACCTACAAAATTCCAGCAATTAACGATGCACCTAAAGATTTCCGTGTCGCCTTAGTGCCTGATGCACCAAACCGTGAGCACACCATTTACAACTCTAAAGCCGTTGGTGAACCACCATTTATGTTAGGTATGGCCGTTTGGTCTGCAATTAAAGATGCTATCGCCAGTGTTAATGATTACAAAACTAATCCGAAACTAGATACGCCAGCAACACCAGAGCGAGTATTGTTTGCAGTTGAAGCCGTTAAAGCAGCGACGGCGAAGTAATTCGCCCTTTCATCTGAATTAAGTCGGAATAAATAGGAATATCATCATGAAAATGAATTGGACTGGTGCAGCACACCAATTGAACAAACAAGGCAAAGCCTATGTTATCGCGACAATTGTTGGGGTAACTGGTTCAACTCCGCGTAATAGTGGTACCAAAATGGTGATAACCCATGATGATATTTTTGACACCATAGGTGGCGGTCACCTTGAACATAAAGTGATTAAACATGCACACCAGCTGTTAATGGCTGGAGATGATTGCCAACAGCTAGAACATTTTCAGTTAGGTGCACAACTTGGTCAATGTTGTGGTGGTAATGCCAGCGTATTGTTTGAAAGTTTTAGCGCCAGTGGTGTCAATATCATGCTGTTTGGCGCAGGTCATGTGGGTAAAGCACTAATGCCTATTCTTGCTGGTTTACCTTGCAGCATTACTTGGGTTGATAGCCGTGCGGATCAATTCCCCGATGACGCAGGCAATTATCATAATGTCACCACATTAGTCAGTGAAAACCCGGCTGAAGAAGTTGCTCTCATGCCAGCGAATAGTTATTACATTGTCATGACGCATAACCATCAACTGGATTTTGAGATCAGTCACAATACTTTAAAACGCGCTGATTTTGCTTATTTAGGTTTAATTGCCTCTGATACCAAATGGCGTCGTTTTCAACAACGATTCCAGCATCGTCATATTGCTAAAAGCTTAGTAGAGAAGATGAACTGCCCCATTGGATTATCGCAGGTACAAGGTAAGTTGCCGATGGAAGTAGCAGTGTCAGTTGCTGGTGAAATTATTCAGCTGTATCAAGCTGAGCTAGCGTCACAAGCATTAGCTAATCCCAGTGCCAACAAACAAAAAGATGCCAAACCACAAAGCACTAAACAAGGTGTCGCTTGGCAAGAGCTAAAAAGTTTAATGACGGAAGAAGTCAGTTCGAGCAATGAGTATAAGTATTCTCAACGTTCACGTTTATCAAATTTTAAGGAGAAGCAAGGTGTCTCATTTTGCCCTGCAAAGTAAAAAAGTTATTGTTCATGCTGGTGATCAGAGCGAAATGATCGCTGCCTGCATCGAAATAAAAGGTCAACTAATCCATAACATTCACCCTTATGGACAAGCCCTTGATTGCCCAATAACCGATTTAGGTGAACAGGTACTTATGCCAGGCTTGGTTGACTCTCATGTTCATATTAATGAGCCAGGTCGCACCGAATGGGAAGGTTTTAATACCGCAACTCAAGCAGCAGCGGCAGGTGGTATCACTACCTTAGTTGATATGCCATTGAACTGTATCCCAGTTACAACAACCAAAGCTGCTTTTGAAGAAAAGCTAGCGTCAGTACATGACAAACTTTGGGTAGATTGTGGCTTTTGGGGTGGCGTTATCCCTGACAATATTGACGAACTTGATGATTTACTAACTGCAGGTGTTTTAGGCGTTAAATCCTTCTTAATCAACTCAGGCATTGAAGAATTCCCTAATGTTGCTGCAAAAGACATTCGTGCTGCTATGCCTATTTTAGCGAAACACGACGTGCCATATTTGATTCATGCTGAACTAGATTGCGGCAGTTTTGACGACGTTAAAATTACCGATAAATACAATAGTTTTTTAGAATCACGGCCTAAAAGCTGGGAAAACAATGCTATCTCGTTAATGGTAGACATGGCGCGTGAATCAAAAGCAGCCGGTGATAACTGTAAAATTCACATAGTGCATTTATCCTCTGATGAAGCCCTTGATACCATTGCAAAAGCAAAAGCTGAAGGCTTGCGTTTTACCGCAGAAACCTGTCCACATTATTTAACTATTGCCTCAGAAAACATTCCTGATGGCAAAACGTTATTTAAATGTTGCCCACCTATTCGCGAAAACAAAAACAGAGAGCAGTTATGGCAAGCAGTAACTGATGGTCGCATTAGTTTTATCGTCTCAGATCACTCACCGTGTACACCGCAATTAAAACACATAGATACCGGTGATATTGAAAAAGCATGGGGCGGTATTTCAGCACTGCAATTTGGTTTGCCGCTTATTTGGACCGAAGCAAAAAACCGTGATTTCACTCTGGTTGATTTAGCCCGCTTGATGTCACATGAAACCGCCAAGTTTGCTGGTTTAGATAAAATAAAAGGCCAAATATCTGTGGGACATCATGCCGATCTCATGGTTTTTGATGACACAGCCAGTTTTATCATCAGCACTGACATGATCAAACATAAACATAAAATCACCCCTTATGTGGGACGCAAAGTTGATGGCCAAATAATGCAAACATTTGTTCGTGGTCAGCAAGTTTACTGTAATGACCAATTTATCAGTTCACCGATTGGCCGACCGTTACTTAAAGGCCAGCTGTAAGTTAGCAGTCTTCTACTTAACAAATGAAATAAATTAAAAATTAACAATAAGAACTAAAACAAACTAACACTCACGCAACCTAGCGGAGCCTTTGAAAGGTTTGGCTAACAAAGCGTTAACAGGAGATGAAGTAATGATTGAAGATTGGTTAGCACAAAACAAATTATCGACAGATGATGCAGCATTAGAGCAAGAATTAAAAACACATTATGTCGATTTAGCTAGCGAACGCGTTGGCGGTGAAACACTGTCATGTAGTGATGATTTCTTTGCTGAAATGGAAAATTTATTAAAACCCGGTCGTGGTATTTTTATCGAAGAGAAATTTACTGAACGCGGTAAATGGATGGACGGTTGGGAATCACGCAGAAGTTATGGTCGTAACAATGGTCGTGATTCAGATTGGTGTATTATTCGTTTAGGTATCAGTGGTGTTATCCGTGCTTTTGATATTGATACCAACTACTTTCGTGGCAATGCGCCAGAAAAAGTATCGGTTGAAGCCTGTGTAAGTGAAGTTCAACCAAACAAAGATACTGTTTGGCATACTATTTTTGAAGCCACTGATGTTGAAGCACACAGCCAAAATCTTTTTGTCCTCGACGCTGAAAAAAAGATTAATAACACGGCTTTTACTCATGTGCGTTTAACTATGTTTCCTGATGGTGGTATTGCGCGTTTCCGTGTTTACGGTGAAGCAGAAGTTAACTGGAATGATTTTGTTGACGGTGAACTAATCGATTTAGCGTCAATTAGAAATGGCGCTAAAGCATTGTTAGTGAGCGACATGTTTTTCAGCGATAAAAACAATCTCATTATGCCAGGTCGTGGTGTGAACATGGGTGATGGTTGGGAAACTAAACGTCGTCGTGATCCAGGTCCAGATTGGTCAATTGTTAAACTTGCTGCAACAGGAAGTGTCAACAAGGTAATCATTGATACGTGTCATTTTAAAGGTAACTTCCCCGATACCTTTATGCTGGAAGGTTGTATCAGTGATAGTGATGATTTCACCACAAATGCAGCACCTGTAACTTGGACAGCCATAATTCCAAGCACTAAGTTATATGCTCATCGTGAACACTTATTCACTAAAGAGATCATCGTTGAAAAAGAGCAACCATTTACTCATGTACGTTTAAGCATCTTCCCTGATGGTGGTATTTCTCGTATGCGTGTTTTTGGTAACCGCCAAGGTTAATTTGCACACTTAGCAATGGCATTTTTTAAATGCCATTGCTAAGGATAAAAAGCAAGGAAAAGAACATGATATTAGAAGATTTGAACCAATTACCAGTAGCAGATGCTAGCCATACGTTCATGCAATGTTGTACTTCAAGTGCGTGGGTTAACAATATGGTTAATGCCCGTCCATTTGCTAGTGAAGCAGCATTAACACAAGCAGCAGATAACGCATGGTTAGGTTTAACCGAACAAGATTATTTTGAAGCTTTTGAAGGTCATCCCCAAATTGGTGATGTCAGCAGCTTGCGTGCTAAATATGCAAATACCAAAGAATTAGCTGGTAATGAGCAAGGACTCGTTAAAGAAGCCAATGACGAGGTATTGGAAGTGCTTTCTCAAGGTAACGCTGATTACGAAGCAAAGTTTGGCTTTATCTTTATTGTTTGTGCAACAGGAAAAAGCGCAAAACAAATGTCTGATTTACTGCAAGCTCGCCTGCCTAATAATAAAGCCCAAGAGCTTATTAATGCCGCAGAAGAACAACGTAAGATCTTTCAACTGCGTATAGATAAAGCCTTAGCTGAAGGTTAATCATAATAGCAATTACTTTGAATAATAAAGCCATTTTTTAAGGAAAAGTTATGAGTCAAATTACTACCCACATACTGGATACTACCCGTGGTTTACCCGCACAAAATGTACCTATTACCTTGTTTTCGCAAGACGGTGAAGCTTGGGAAAAAGTCAATGGCGGTGTTACTAATGAAGATGGACGTTTACCCGCTTTATTAGCTGCAGGTGAAATATTACCCGCAGGTATTTATCGCATGCACTTTGCTACCGCGGTTTATTTTGAAGCCAACAACGAAACAGGTTTTTATCCCTATGTTGATATCGTTTTTGAAATCGATGCCAGTGGTACTCATTATCATATCCCACTGTTATTAACAGCATACGGTTACTCAACATACCGTGGTAGTTAGCCACTAGGCGATAATAGTTAAGTATCAATAAATAGCTTTTGCATAAATAGAATAGTTTCAAGCCATAACAGTTAAACGAGAGATAAGATGACAGATAAAATCATTAATGTTGTACCCCAAGAGCTAACGGCAGAGAATTTCTCCGCTTATGGGGATGTAATTTCAGTGTCCGAAAGTGCTGAACATTTCGCCATTAATGATGGCCATACTATGCGTTATCACGATCTTGCTGATGTTGATGTTGCTGAGCAACAGGGCAAAACCCTGATTAATATTTTTCGTTCTACCCCGCTGGCTTTTCCTTTACCAATAGAAATGATGGAGCGTCATCCATTAGGTAGCCAAGCGTTTATCCCTACAGGCAAGCAACCTTATGTAGTGGTTGTTGCGCCAGCAGGTGAACTTGATAGCAGCAAAATAAAAGTGTTTTTAGCCAGCAGTGAACAAGGGGTAAATTACCATAAAGGTACTTGGCATCACTTTTGTTTAGCGCTCAATGAAGTGAGTGACTTTCTCGTAGTCGATCGCGGCGGAGAAGGTGATAACTGTGATGTTGAAAAACTCGACGGTTCGCTGGTGATCTCATTAGCAGCTAAGTAATGAAGACTTCAATAGTAATATAGTAAATAGATAGCACGGTATTAAGCCGTGAAAAACAGTACAGCACCCAGTAATAGTAAAATTCAATAAGTAATAGGTTAAGAAATATGTCGAACAACACTGCAAACACTTCTTCAACGAGTGAAGCAATAAGTAAAGCTACAAGTACCGGTCGCAAAGCATATCGTGGCGAAGTACTGCACTTTTTAGCGGATCCTGCCAAAGTATCAGAAGAAGAGAGTTATCAGTACTTTGAAGATGGACTATTAGTCATCAACCATGGCTTAGTTGAAGCAGTCGGTAACGCCAAGGATTTACTGAAAACGTTACCCGCCGACGTTGTCGTTACCCAATATGACAATGGCCTGATCATGCCTGGCTTTATTGATACCCATGTACATTATGCACAATCCGAAATGGTCGCCTCTTACGGCGAACAATTACTCGAGTGGTTGGAAAACTACACTTTCCCAGAAGAAAAACAATTTGCTGATATTGAACACGGTAAACGTGTTGCTGAATTTTTCTTAACACAATTATTAGACGCTGGTACCACAACAGCATTAGTATTTGGCACAGTACATAAAGAATCTGTTGAAGCCTTTTTTACCGTCGCTCAACAGAAAAAATTACGCATGATTTGCGGTAAAGTGTTGATGAATCAAAACTGTCCTGATGATTTATCAGATACCGTTGAATCAGGTTACGCCGACAGTAAAGCGCTCATTGAAAAATGGCATAACACTGACAGATTACAATATGCGGTAACGCCACGTTTTGCACCGACCTGCTCAACGGAACAACTGAATAAAGCCGGTGAGTTATTAAAAGAATATCCTAGTGTTTATTTACATACCCATTTATCTGAAAACAAAGATGAAATTGCATGGGTGAGTGAATTATTCCCTGACAGTGACGGTTACCTTGATGTGTACGATAAAAGCAGTTTATTAGGTCGCCGTAGTGTTTTTGCTCACGGTGTACATTTGCACGATCATGAGTGTCAGCGCTTAAGTGAGACCAATTCAGCCATTGCTTTTTGCCCAACCTCAAACTTATTTTTAGGTAGCGGTTGTTTCAATTTAAAGCAAGCTGAAGCATTTGATGTGAATGTCGGCTTAGGTACTGATATTGGTGCCGGCAGCAGTTTCTCTATGTTAACCACACTCAACGAAGGTTATAAAACTCAGCAATTACGTGGTGATAAATTAAGCCCCTACAAATCATTATATTTAGCGACCTTAGGGGGCGCTATTGCCTTAGATTTAGAAGGGACTATTGGTAATTTTGTTCAAGGCGCTGAAGCTGACTTTATCGTGCTTGATTATCAAGCAACACCTTTAATGGATGTACGCATCAAGCGCTGTACAACCTTAACTGAAAAATTATTCGTGTTGAGCATGCTAGGTGACGATAGACATGTTAAAGCGACCCATATCATGGGTGAAAAAGTTTAATTAACAAATTATTTAATACCTGAAAGCTGCGAATATGGCATCAGAAGTACTCATTTATAGTTATAAATTCCGTGCTTCTTCTTTGTACTCACAAACTTCAGTCATCAACTAATTCACTAATGGTATATTCAAACGCTTCACTTACTAAAGGCTAAGAAGCTAATAAAAATACCAGTACTACATATAACAGGCGGTTTCCTAGCGCGGGGCTAAGGCAACATCACTTACAGACAATGCTTTATAAAAACGATAATCATAAGACTATATTGTATAGAGCATTAGTTACTCAAAAATTTAGTTAATCATAAAATTATAAAACCCTTATTTCGAGTAAAGGTACAAAAGGAAAGACTATGGACCCGTATATTACTGAGTGGTTAAACCTAATCATTCGCTTCGCACATCTTATCGTTGGTATCGCTTGGATCGGTGCTTCATTTTACTTTGTTTGGTTAGATAACCATCTTGAAGAACCACCCGAAGCAAAAGCTGAAAAAGGCATTTCTGGTGATCTTTGGGCCATTCATGGTGGTGGTTTCTATGAAGTCGCAAAATATAAATTAGCGCCACCTAAAATGCCAACTACATTACATTGGTTTAAGTGGGAAGCTTATACTACTTGGATCACAGGTTTCTTATTACTCTCGCTTATGTTTTATGTTGGCGCTGAATCTTATCTCATTGACCCGCGCGTAAAAGAGTTAACTCAATGGCAAGCTATAGGTTTAGGACTGGGCTCGATTGTTATTGGTGTCGGTAGTTATGAGTTATTAGTACGAACAAAACTAAAAGACCACGGTTTAGTGTTAGCCGTTATTTTATTCGCTATTGCAACAGCTTTATCTTACGGTTTAACCCAGGTATTTAGTGCCCGTGGTGCTTACATGCATATGGGAGCTATTTTAGGTACCATCATGGCTGGCAATGTGTTTTTCGGCATTATGCCATCACAACGCGCCTTAGTTAAAGCGGTAGAAGAAGGTGCTACTCCTGACTCTAAATATGGCCTTAATGCCAAGTTACGCTCAACGCACAACACCTATATCACCTTACCCGTGTTGTTCATTATGATTTCAAATCACTACCCAATTACCTATAACCATAGTGCAAATTGGTTAGTACTAATGGCCATCATATTAATCACTGCAGCCGTACGTCAGTATTTTGTTTTACGTCATTTTGGCCAACAAAAACCTATGGTATTAGTGAGCTCTATTATTGCCACTATCGTGCTTGCCTACGCTATTGCCCCCAAGACAGTTGAACTCTCCGCTGAGCAAAAACAGCAAGGTGTTAGTAATGCGCAAGTCCAACATATTATTGA
This sequence comes from uncultured Colwellia sp., assembly GCA_913058405.1. Taxonomy (GTDB): domain Bacteria; phylum Pseudomonadota; class Gammaproteobacteria; order Enterobacterales; family Alteromonadaceae; genus Colwellia. The sequence goes on from CAJXRC010000013.1 coordinate 40,010, forward strand.
AACCCGTTGTAGCGCTTGTCATTCAGAAGCACCAACTGATGATGTATTTACCTCACCTCAAGGTGGCGTTATCTTTTCAGACATCACTTCAATCAAACAATGGGCACCAAGAATTGAAGCACGCGTTGTTCATTCTAAGGACATGCCGTTTATGAACAAAACCCAGATGACAGAGGAAGAACGCCTAACGCTGTCACTATGGTTAAGCAAGAACAAAGATCAAGGATAAGAGATGAAGCAAAAAACAATCAAGCATGGTTATAAGGTTGCAGGCTGTTTGTATAACTTAGTCAATCATGAAGTATTACCAGGTCTTAACATTCATGCTAATGACTTCTGGGATTCTGTCGCGGAAGTGTTAGCTGAGTTTACCCCACGTAATCAACAATTATTGGCTACCAGAGCCAATTTACAGGCACATATTGATGTTTGGCATGCTGACTCGGCAAATCAGCCTTTTAACCAACAACGCTATGAATTGTTTTTAAAGGAAATTGGTTATTTAGTCGCTGAAAAAGCTGATTTCACAATTTCGACTAAAAATGTTGATGATGAGGTTGCCCTTGTCGCGGGCCCTCAACTGGTAGTGCCTTTGATGAATGCACGATTTTCCCTTAATGCGGCTAACGCACGCTGGGGAAGTTTGTATGACGCTTTATATGGCACCGATGTTATTGGTGATGATAATGGCGCGAAACAGACCAAAGATTTCAATCCTGTTCGCGGACGTCGAGTGCAAGCGTACGCACGCAGGTTTTTAGACGAAACTTTACCCTTGACCCGTGGCAGTCATATTGATGCGGTGAAGTACCATATCGTTAAGCAGAATTTTACAGTAACCCTTTTTACCGGTGAACAAGTACAGCTAAAAAATACCGAACAGTTTGTAGGCTACAAGGGTTCGGTAGCTGATCCCTCTACGCTGCTATGTCGCCATAATGGCTTGCACATTGAAATCCAAATAGATAAAGACAATGTTGTTGGTAAAACCGATGCCGCTTCAGTTAAAGATGTGGTACTAGAGTCGGCATTAAGCACCATTCAAGACTGTGAAGATTCCATTGCCGCAGTGGACGCCTCAGACAAGACCTCAGTTTATCGGAACTGGTTAGGTTTAATGAAAGGCGATCTTGCTGAGATTATTCAAAAAGGCAATAAAACCATCACCCGAAGCCTAAACCATGATCGCAATTATTTATCTCCTAACCAAGAAGAAATAACATTGCCCGGTAGAAGCCTACAATTTATTCGTAACGTAGGTCACTTAATGACAACCGATGCTATCGTCACTGCAACGGATGACAAAGTGCCAGAAGGCATTGTTGACGGTCTCATCACCAGTTTGATCTCACTGCATGATTTACAGGGTACCTCTAAATTCAAAAACTCTAAACAAGGCAGTATTTACATTGTAAAACCCAAAATGCATGGCCCTGAAGAAGTTACCTTTAGCCATGATTTATTCAGCGCTATTGAACGTCATTTGGGCTTAGCCCAAAACACCATAAAAATGGGTATCATGGATGAAGAACGTCGCACTTCCGCTAATTTAAAAGAATGTATTCGCGCCGCACAAACACGCCTCGCATTCATTAATACCGGATTTTTAGATCGCACTGGGGATGAAATTCATACCAGCATGCAAGCGGGTGCTATGGCACAAAAGGCCTTGATGAAAGGTGAGCCATGGATTGCAGCCTATGAGAATAGAAATGTCAGAATTGGTTTGCAAGCAGGCTTACAAGGTAAAGCTCAAATAGGTAAAGGTATGTGGGCAATACCCGATCAAATGTCCGAAATGGTTAAAAGTAAAATAACCCACCCAGAATCGGGAGCTAATTGTGCTTGGGTTCCCTCGCCGACCGCCGCTACCTTGCATGTCATGCATTATCATAAAGTCAATGTTCAAGACATTCAAAGTGCCATGCAAGCTGAGTTTGCTTTACCGGGAACCATTGATGACTTAAGCGAGTTGTTAACGATTCCTTTGCTAAAAAATCAATCTGAATTATCAACAACGGCAATTCAAAAAGAATTAGATAACAACATTCAAGGTTTATTGGGTTATGTCGTTCGTTGGGTAAATCAAGGCATTGGCTGTTCTAAAGTACCTGATATTGACAATATTGCTCGTATGGAAGATAGAGCGACCTTACGTATATCGAGTCAGCATGTTTGTAATTGGCTTCATCATGGTGTGATCAGTGAAAACCAGGTACTTGAATCACTGCATCGTATGGCTGAAGTTGTCGATCAACAAAATTCTGCCGATAGCAGCTACATTGCTATTGGCAACGATTTTGGGGAAAGTATTGCTTTTAAAGCTGCCGCGGATCTTATTTTCCAAGGTAAAGAGCAACCAAGCGGTTATACAGAACCGTTATTGCACCAAAGACGTCAAGAAGTTAAAGCCTTGCACTAACTTAATTTACAACAACTTAAGCTCAACTTTTCTTTAGCATCATCATTTACCAAGCCACATTACCTGCAAAGCCAGTAATGTGGCTTTTCATTCATGAGATATTAAAAATCCTAAATCAACTATTAACGCGATTAATACCAATTTGATTAAATGTCTTCCCAACTCAGAGCTATGTTAGATGTTCAATAACAAGGCGAATTTGTTTAGG
>CAJXRC010000014.1 GCA_913058405.1 uncultured Colwellia sp.
GATCTACACTATCCTCTTCGTCGGCAGCGTCAGATGTGTATAAGAGACAGTCACAGAGTCTACCTTGTTGGATATGACAGATGCCGAATTACAGCAACATGTTCAAGGTTGTCGTGCAGTAGTCTCATGCCTTGGGCACAATTTAAATTTCAATGGCATGTTTGGTCATCCTCGCCGCTTGGTTACGGGGGCAGTCCAACGCTTATGTCGCGCTATTGAAGCAACAGCAGCAAACATAACAAGTACCCCTGTTAAATTTATTTTAATGAATACTACGGGTAATCAAAATACACAGGCGGGAGAAAAAGTGTCGGTTGCACAATCTATGGTAGTTGGTTTGATCCGATTATTATTGCCACCACATGCCGACAACGAAGAGGCTGCGGGATATTTACAATCACGTTATGGCCGTCATCATAAGATGATTGAATGGGTGGCGGTTCGCCCTGACAGTTTGATAGATGAAGGTAGTGTCACACACTATCAAGCTTATGAATCTCCTATTCGTAGTGCCATTTTTGATGCAGGTAAAACCAGTCGAATCAACGTTGCAAATTTTATGTCTCAGTTGGTCATTGATAGCGGTACATGGAATAAATGGAAAAGCAAAATGCCTGTCCTTTATAATAATTAGCGATGAAACTTTAATGAATTATTGGCCTTTAGCTCTTTGCATAGAGACACTCAACATGGCCAATTATGTAAACATAAAACATAAAACATAAAACACTAAACAGGCAGAAATAAATGATGAAAATGAATTACTTTGTTTTAGGCACCAATAATATGCAACTAGCGATTCAATTCTACGATAAATTATTTGAAGGCAGTAAAATGAATAAAATGCACTCAGAGGGGCGCATGACTTTATGGGCAGGGGATGATTTTATGTTTGCATTAGCAGAGCCCTTTGATGGTGAAGAGGCGACTGCAGGCAATGGTACTATGGTTGGGTTCAATGTCGACTCTGCATCCGAGGTAGAGCGTTTATACAATAAAGCGTTGGTTATTGGTGGTGTTGATGAAGGATCACCTAAGATCCGCTCAGGGAAACTCTCTGCTTATGTAAGAGATTTAGATAAAAATAAACTCTGTTTTTTTGAGTGAAAGTATCTATGTATTATTATTGATGCCTAAATACAATAAGTTAATTATTCATTTTATGACGTAGTTCATGTGTTACCCAATCAACAAAATAGCGAATGCGCGTAGACATCAGCTTTGCATGTGAATAAACAACATTCACCTCGAGGGGAGGGGATTCAAATGCTTCTAATACGGTACACAGCTCGCCATTTTTAAGTTCTTGCTCTATTTGGTAAGAGAGAAATTGTCCTAATCCAAGGCTCTCTTTTACTACGCTCAGGGCTGAAGTAATGTTATTACAAATAAGCGGACCTTTTACGGGAATTGAGATCACTTTGTCATTTTCATAAAAATTCCAATTACTACCGTTACTTAAGCCGGTAAAAAGAATGCAAGGGACATCACTAATATTTTTGGGTTTGATAATTGGCGCTAAGCTATTTAACAACGCCGGTGTAGCACAAATAATTTTTCGTACACTACCTACTTTTCTAGCAATCATGTTTGAGTCGTTTAAAGGGCCAATTCGAATGGCAACATCGACTCCTTCTTCTATCAAATTGATGTTTTGATCAGATAATTCCAACTCGATGGTTACTTGTTTGTGTTCCTGTAAAAACTTTGTGATTAATGGCGCAATGTAAGCTGAACCGTACATTACAGATGCTGATACTTTCAATTTACCACTAGGGGCTTTTTGATTCGCACTTATTTCTAGCTCAGATTGTTCTATTTCGTATTGTATTTTTCTACATCGTTGTAGATAACGCTTACCTTCTTCTGTGATGGCTATCTTACGTGTTGTTCTATTGATTAGTCTGATTTGTAGATGTTCTTCTAAAGCAGCCAAAGTACGTACAACCGTGGGCAATGAAGTATTTAATTCATTCGCTGCTTTGGTCAAGCTACCACTTTCTATGATCTGCATGAACACTTGCATAGCAATAAGTTTGTCGATAATTATTACTCCATAAAATGAAACTATGTTATCCGTATTCGTATATTTATTCCACTAATTAAAGGGGTGATAATAACCGTTAAGGGGCATTATGATACATAACAGCAAGGTCTACTCACATGAAAAAAATTATGATGTTACTCGCAAACGGTGTCGAACCACTAGAGATGTCAGTATTCACAGATGTTATGGGCTGGGCAACAATACTCGGTGATGAAGCTATTGAGCTGACAGATGTTGCATTACATACGGAGATAGAAACAACCTTTGGACTGACTATTAAACCATCGAAAATGCTGCAAGATATTGACTTAGCTGATTATGATGCAATTGCTATTCCTGGTGGTTTTGAACCTTCTGGGTTTTATGTTGATGCATTGAGCGAGCCTTTTATAAAGGCAATAAAATATTTTAATGAACAGGGTAAAACTATCGCGAGTGTCTGTGTTTCGTCTATTGCTTTAGGCAATGCCGGTATATTAACAGGTAAAAAAGCGACAACTTACCATCAGGTTGGTGGTAAACGTAAACAACAGCTGGAAGAAAGTGGTGCAATATTTATTGATCGTCCTATAGTGCAAGACCAACATATTATTACTTCAACAGGTCCAGGAACCGCGATAGAAGTTGCTTTTTCATTATTAGAGCAAGTCACTTCAGCAGAAAATGTAGCCGAAATTCGTAGAAAAATGCGTGTGCCAACACCTTCTGATGATTGGTATCTATCTCCACAAGTAACATAGTGTTTATAGATAAAACAGGATTCTCGCTTCATTGTTCGGTTAGCAAAATATTGGAAAAAGAATGACATGATTAACAAAATACATTACCTCTTATTAACGATAGGAATACTTATGAGTTCACTTACCTCTGCAGAAACAATAGATATTCAAAAACAAAAAGTTATGACCCAAGGCTTAAGCCATTTAGGGTTAACTGTGTCTAAACTGGAACAAACAACAAGGTTTTTTACTGATACTTTAGGTTGGAGACTTGCCGGAGAAAAACCAGCATATCCAGCAAAATTTGTTACTGATGGCAATATGTTCATAACGCTTTGGCAGGTATCGAATGGTGATACAGTTGTTAACTTTGATAGAAAAAATAATGTGGGTTTACACCATTTAGCACTTTCTGTTGCCAGTAAAGAAAATTTAGTAATTTTACATGAACGTTTTAAAACTGTTGATGACTTAGTTATTGAATTCGGTCCTGAGATAAATGGACAGGGCCCAACTGTGCATATGATGATTAGAGAACCCAGTGGCAACCGCATTGAATTTACTTATAAACCTTAATTAATTTCAATGGATATTCACTCTTGTTTATGGCGCTAAACACTATTTTTTTAACGACTAGTGCCATGCATACTTTAGTCGTTAACCTGCAATATCTCGTTTTTAAGTCAGTATTAAGACTGATTTAATTACGCATTATATTTAATGAATGCTAAAAAAATTATTTATTTGACAAAATTCATGCATATGCATATAATTTACTGGTTATCTCTTTTTATCCGGAATTTACTTTGACAACGCCCTATTGCTTTAACTTGGCCATGCGCAAATCAAGTCGCTTGATCACGCAGTTTTATGAAGATAGATTAAGTGCCGTTGGCCTTAAATCCGGTCAGTTTTCTATTCTTAAAGCGGTAAGCTTTCTAAAGCAGACTTCTAATAAGGAGCTGCAGGGTATTTTAGTACTAGATCAAACCACCTTATCAAGGAACTTGAAGCCTCTTTTTCGTGATGGTTATCTAAAACTAAGCCCTGACTCAAATGATGCACGCGTTAAGCTGATCAGCCTAACAACGCAAGGGAAAGCTTTATATGAAAAAGCGGATCCTCTATGGCAAAAGGCGCAAGATGATCTTGAGAAAAAACTGGGATCTGAAGAGGTTAAAAATATATTAACGTTAGCTGATTCTTTTGTTAAAGCATTAGCTAGGTAATGTTTTTTTTTAAAAACAATACATGCATATGCATGTACGTTGATGAAGTAGAGTTATGTTATACAAGAAAATATTAAAACACGTGTTAAAAGGCAAATTGGTAATGGATAAAGTAGTGGAGAATTGTTTATGAGTAAGGACTTTAAGCTATATTACAACCCGATAACGGTGAATAGCATCAAGGTAATGTTACTTTGTAATGCGTTAAAGATAGTGCCCGAATACAAAAATATTGAACTGCAAAAAGGCGAGCATAAATCCGCTTCTTTTTTACAGCTAAACCCTGATGGTCGGGTGCCTGTTTTGATTGATGGAGGTTTTGTTCTAAATGAATCAGCAGCGATATTGCAATACTTGGCTCACAAATATCAGTCTACATTATGGCCAAATGAACTAGAGCATCAGGCTCAAGTATTAAAATGGTTGTTTTGGCAAGGTAATGAGTGGAATAAAGTCGTGGGGGCGTATGCTCATCATCAAGTCGTTTTACCCCATTGGCGAAATTCGCAACCCGAATCTTTTTCAGCGCAACATTTGGCAAAATTCGAGCAAGTAATGTCAACGTTCAACGGTGCTTTAAACGTTAAAGAATATCTGGTTGGTAATCATTTGACACTCGCCGATATTAGTATTGGCAGTTACTTGATATTCGCAGCTGAAGCAAATATGCCACTTGATAAATACCAACATGTTCGTCGGTGGTTAGAAAATTTACAAGTGACGCCTTGGTGGCAAGAAACTCAAGCGCAACTATTAAAAATCCTAATTGTTAAATTATAAAAATTAATATGCATATACATGAGGTGTAATATGAATTCTGTACCCAAACCATTATTTGCCAGCCGGTTGGCAGGCATTATTGTTAAATACCCAAAATCTACTGTTTTTATTAGTTTACTGCTGATGATCGTGTTGTTAAGTGCATTACCGAGATTATATAAAGATACTCGTGCAGATGCATTTCTTGCTGAAGATAATCCCGCATTAGTGTATCGAAATAAAGTAAAAGAACAGTTTGGCTTAAGCGACCCAATCGTTGTTGCTGTTATTAATGAATCGGATCATGGCGTTTTTAATCCTGCTTCATTAAATTTAGTTAATTGGTTAAGTGAAGAAGTTTCTGCCTTGGAGAATATCAATGCAGACCGAGTAACCAGCTTGGCAACCGAAAATAATATTACCGGCTCTGCAGAAGGAATGGCTGTTGATCCCTTCTTTGATGAATATCCTGATACCCAGCAAGTTGCTGATAAAATTTGGCGACAAGTCTCAGATTTTCCAATTTATATGGGAAATTTGGTGGCTAAAAATGGTCAGGCGACCCTTATTGTTGCGGAGCTAAATGATGAGGCGTTGGTTGAAGCAACCTATCAAGAGATTCTAGCGCTTGTTGAAAAAGCCCCTAAAACGCTCGGTGATAAAATTTATGTGGCTGGTGAGGGGGCTATTGCCGGTTACTTAGGAAGTTATATTGATGCGGACGCCCAGCGTTTAAATCCGTTGGCCGGTCTTATTATCACCATCATTATTTTACTCGCTTTTAGGCGTGTCAGCCCAGGCATATTATCCAATGTTATTATTGCCGCGTCGGTATTAATGACCTTAAGTATTATGGCACTTAATGATGTTGCTTTTTTTGTTATTACTAATGCGTTGCCGGTTATTCTTATTGGTATTTCAGTCGCAGATTCCATTCATATCTACAGTCATTATTTTGAGTTACAAGCTAAGTCCCCAAATAGAGATAAGAAAGAAATTATTGTCGAAACCTTTGAAGAAATGTGGCGTCCTATTACGTTAACCACATTGACAACTATTGCGGGTTTTTTAGGATTATATTTTGCCGCGTACATGCCTCCATTTAAATATTTTGGTCTATTCACCGCGGTAGGTGTTGCCATTGCTTGGCTTTATTCATTGGTTTTTTTACCAGCGTCATTGGCCATTATTCAACCCTCGGCAAGTAAAGGCATGACTAAATTAGCTCAGAATAACCAAGTGGATAAACTATCCAAAATGATGATGTCTTTAGGGAAAGTCACGTTAGGTAATGCAAGAATGGTTATTGCTATTTTTATGGTCATCATCGTATCCGGTATTTACGCAGCGACTTTTCTAACGGTAAATGAAGATAGAATCGCCACTTTTCATCCCAGTGAACCAATATTCAAAGCGGATACAGCCATCAATAAATTTTTAAATGGTACCTATAATTTAGATATTGTTATTGAAGCGAGTGAGAATGAAGGGTTATTTGAGCCGGTAAATTTACAGAAGATGCAGGCATTACAAAATTACGCGCTAACGCTAACCAACGTGCAGGGCGCAACGTCGATAATAGATTATTTAAAGCAAATGAATCGCTCGTTAAACGGTGGTAGCAAAGCAAGTTATCAATTACCGCAACAGAAAGAATTGATTGCTCAATATTTCTTAATTTATTCTGCTTCATCAGATCCCACAGATTTCGAAGAAGAAGTTGATTACGACTACCGGGTCGCCAATATGCGTTTAAATTTAAATAAAGGCAGTTACCAAGATACTAAAGATGTGGTTCTTCAACTAGAAGCTTATATAAAAGAAAACTTCAAAAATAGTGATTTAACCGCAATGGTTAGTGGTCGAGTTACGGTTAATTATCACTGGATAAAAGATTTGGGTGAAAGCCACTTCGTTGGCTTGGGCATTTCATTATTTTTAGTTTGGGCGGTGTCGGCCCTATTATTTGGCTCACTATCGGCTGCCATATTTGCCATTATTCCGGTGATGAGTTCCATTTTATTGGTCTATGCCACTATGGTGATACTAAAGATAAACCTTGGCATAGGCACTTCTATGTTTGCGTCTGTTGCCATTGGCTTAGGTGTCGATTTTGCTATTCATACGATAGACAGATTAAAAAGCTTATATCGAAAAACTAACGGTGATTGGAATAAAACCTTGGCTGACTTCTATCCGTCTACAGGGCGTGCACTGTTTTTAAACTATTTAGCTATCGCACTGGGTTTTGGGGTGTTGATATCGAGTAAAGTTGTACCATTAACTAACTTCGGTACTATCGTGGTTATTGCTGTTACCACCAGTTTCCTTGCTAGTTTGAGTTTACTTCCAGCATTGATCAAAGTATTTAAACCACGTTTTATAAGTGATGTTATCCCTGAGGTAAGTACTGATGTTGCTACTAATGATCCTAATTCAAAACAACCCGTTATGGCGAGAAAGTGGCTACGAATCTCAAGTATTATTGTCGCAGTTGCCACACTTGGTGGGTTAGCCATTACTAATCAGGGCCATGCAGCAATCATTGATATAAACACGTTAGAACCTATGGCCGTGGTTGCCAATATTAACGCTGTTGATGACGGCGAATACGTTAGTCGCGACCTTGTCATGACCTTAAAAGATAAGCGCGGAAAAGTACGTGTACGAGAAACCAAAGCTTATAGAAAGCATTATGAAAATGAGAAACGTACCATCTTATTTTATAGAAAACCGACGAATGTAAAGGGGACTTCTTTTTTAACGTTTGATTATCAAGACGCTAAAAAAGATGATGATCAATGGTTATATTTACCCGCCTTACGTAAAGTTAGACGAATATCGGCATCTGACCGTGGCGACTACTTTTTAGGTACTGACTTTACTTATGAAGACATGAAACTTGAAGGTAAATTGGACGTTACTGACTTAGATTTTACTGTACTTAACGCTGAAACGTTGAACATAGTCGATGATAATTCTTATCAAAGTTTATTGATGTCAGGCACTCCGAAAAATACCACTATCGCTAAGGAATTGGGTTATAGCCGCACTGAGTTTTGGGTCGACACAAAAAGTTGGTTAATTATCAAAGCAAAATACTGGGACCTTAAAGGCAAGTTACTTAAAACATTAGTCAGTCGAGATATTCGACTTGTTGATGACATCTATACCCGACATGAAATGACCATGAAAAACAGTAAAACGGGTCACCAAACGACGTTCAGCTTTAGTCATGTTAATTACAAAACCTTAGTAAAAGACAGCTTGTTTTCTAAACGCGCGATGAAGCAAGGAAAGTAAGATGAGGATGCAACTAGGGCTCTCTTTTTTATCGTTGATAATAGCTTTATTACTGGCGATAAGTAATAAAGCACATGCCGAGTATAGTGCTATTTTGGAACAGGAATGGTCTATTGATAATAATGGTAACGGACAAAAGTTTGAGACCCTCTTTGAACCACAATACACGAGTAGTTTATCGGATAATGTGGAGATGACCTTTATTGGTAGAGTACGTTTTGATTCATTTGATCATTTAGGCATGGCAAATAAAAATGCGGAAAACTACAGTGGAATAAATGGTCCATTATTCGCTAATAATCACACATCGTTTAGTATCAGAGAGTGGTATTTTGATACAGAAATAGCCAATAGCTTTTGGCGAATAGGTAAACAACAAGTGGTTTGGGGGCAGGCTGATGGTTTAAAAGTGCTTGATGTGGTAAATCCGCAAAGCTACCGAGAGTTTATTCTTGATGACTTCGATGATTCTCGTATTCCATTATGGATGTTGAATGTTGAAATCCCCGTTGGTGATGATGATAGTCTACAGCTATTGTGGATACCTGATCTCAGTTATAACGAATATGCCATTGCGGGCAGTGTTTACCAAGCAACATCACCATTACTGGTACCAATATTACCAGAGGGTTTTGAACTTGCAGGTTTTCATCAGAGCAAGCCAGACTCGGTCATTAAAGACAGTGATGTTGGCTTGCGCTATTCAAAGTTTTATCAGGGCTGGGATTTAACCTTTAACACCCTTTATCACTTTCTTGATGCACCGGTTAATTACCAGGTTGTTGAGAAAAATAAGGTCTCTATTTATGCTCAATATGAACGGAGTTATCTTATTGGCGGAACAGCTAGTAAGGCTTTTGGCGATTTTACCTTACGTACCGAGGTGGGTTATAGCAGTGACAGTTTTCATTTAGTAGATAACGATTCGGCTAATTATCTGACCAAACAAGGTATTCATCAATCTGCTGATGTTTCTTCTGTGATCGGTTTGGATTTTCAAGGGTTAACGGATATTTTTATCAGTGCACAGTGGTTTCAAAGTTATTTACTAGACGACGGGGTGGGTCTAGTAAGACCTCAGCACGATCATAGCTTTTCATTAATCTATAACCAGAGTTTTGCCAATGAAGTATGGACATTTGAAGGCTTAATATTACATGGGCAAGATAAAGGTGATGGTTCAATACAGGCAAAGTTAAGTTACATGTTGGAAAGCAATATAAAGTTATGGTTGGGCACTGATATTTTTTATGGCAATAAGTCAGCTTTATTTGGTCAGTTTAAAGAAACAGACCGAGTTAATATTGGCATTGAATGGGGATTTTAATGCCAATTACTTAGGGCAGTGTTGTTAGTCTTTATGCTGGCTTTATTCAACGGTAACGGCGTCAAAAATAAGTGTTCGTTACGGTACTCCAATATTACGCGCTTCAGTTGGGAAATATTCATTGACAAAATTTTGAGCGTTCTCAATTGAATCAAAGGTATAAAATCAAGGTATTACTAATAACGTATTACCCTAGTAATCCGTTATTAGTAATACCTTGATTTAAGTTGTTAATTCTGGAAGTAATTGTGATTCCCATAAGGCGCTTTTAAATTTTTTCTTAAAAAAACCAAAATGGCCAATATTCTCAATATTTAATTGTTCAGCAGAAATCCTGATCATTTTAGGTGAAATATCACTAAAAAATCCATGTAAAGAATTAATGTTTTCAGCAGACATAAGTTGATCGTCAGTAAAGGAAATTGAGGTCATAGGTTTATTAAATAACTGGTAAGCCATTTGTACTGCTTGGTTTTCTATCCCTAATAAATAGTGAGGGTGTAAACACCATGCTCGCCATTGCTTCATTACACCAAAGGGTAAATTACCTACCATACCTAAACGTTTACCAGGAAAGTAACCTAATACTTTTAGTGACACTGGCGCAACAAAGTACCAGAGAAACCATACTTTGTATTTTAATGCCGCAGCATTTTTACGCCAATAACCACTACCACTAGCAACAGTGATCACTTTTGAAACCAAGCCAATATTAGGGATCATTGCGGTAATTTGACCGCCTAAACTGTGGCCAATCCAATAAATATCTTTATCTTTAATCTCAATTGATACTTGCTCTAATATTTTTTTACAATCAAAAACCGCCCAATCAGTGATGGTTGTATCTGATTCTTTATAATGCACTTTATCAGCAGACCCCATAGAAGAATAATCAAAGGTAGTAACTAGGTAGCCATAACTCGCTAACCATAAAGCGAAATCTTGGTAGAAAATTTTATCTACCCCTAAAGCCGGAGCGATCACTACCGCCGCTTTTACCTCTTCTTTTGGGCAAAAAAAGGTAGCATAAACAGGTTTGCCATTATCGGCTGTTAATTCTACATCTTTTATATCTATCATGATGATTTCTCTTGAAATTATGGTTATATTTCTTGTTTGGTTAGTTGTCAGTAACCTTGCTTAGCTTTATTTTCAATAAGTTATCTAATGATAATTTCCCTGCACCAAATAACACAACTTGCAATAGCAGTAAGCCCCATATAACGTGTGAATAAAGTGCTGCGGGAGCAATCTCAGTTAAGCTGACAACGGCAACGATATTTACAACAGTTAAACCTAAAGCACCAAATCGACTGGCTAAACCTAGTATCAATAAAACTGGCAGAATGAGTTCACCTGCTGTGCCCAAATACGCAGCTAGTTCAAAAGGAATAAACGGCACGCTGTATTCTTCTTCAAACAAAAATAAAGTGGAATCCCAATCTCTTAGCTTTGTTAGGCCAGAAGCAAAAAATACCCAAGCTACGTAAAATCTTGCACCGAGCAGTGCCAGGGGCTGTAAATAATTTAGCAGTTGACTCACTTGGGTGTAAGGTTGAATAAATCGTTGGGTAATTGTTGTCATCATGTTGTTCCTTTACGGGTAAAATTTTATTTAAATTGTGGTTTTTAGATTTAATTAGGGTTTGTTTAAGCGTTAATTCGGACTTAAGTTACTTTGTAAATTAAACTTTTAAATGATTAATCAGGTTTTGTTCCAGTGCTATACCAATCCATTGCGCGAAGTCAAAGTCATGTTCAAGCTCGTTATTATTGGTCATAATATCTAATGCTTTACCTATACTTACCCCTTGTTTTATTAGTGTTAACCAAGCGTATTCACTTGCCGATAATTCGCGTATTTCAGCGTTGTAATAAGGTCTATATATCAGTACTTTTTGCGAGAAATCACCTTGCACTAGTTTATCGAGTGATTGTTGAATAAATTTTTGGTTGAGCTCTTCCGCGGTATCGGAAACCACACGTTGTTGATGAGATAGCCAAAACTCAATCACAGGATAATTAGAATTCAAGCCAAATTGGCTGGTTGTTAGTTCTATATAAATTTCATCTATGTCGTGTGTTGCTAATAGTTGTAAGCTTGCTTGTTCTATTACCGAATTTTTCGCACGCATACTCTGTTGTCTCAGTCGGTCTACTTGCGCAATATCAGCAACAAAAGGGTAGTCAGATAATTGTGCTAAATTAGTGAGTAGCGATGGAAAATCATCTCCCCAAAGTGCCCAGTCCCCATGTTTAGGTGGTGACGATATTAATAATTCACGACTAGCATAATTAAATAAACCTTCACCAATTAAGGTTAAAACAGTAGGAAAACTTATCGCGAGTGCTTGTTGGGCTGTTGCTAATAAATTGTTGCGATATATCGCCATTCCTCTGGGGTCGAATTCATCAATTACTTCACTATCGGCAGAGGGGAATATGGCAGAAATGAGCGTTTGCTGTTGTTGTGCAACTTGTTCAAATGCTGCTTGGAGTGAGTGTTTTTTTGCGTCGTTGTTATTCATGTATAAACTCACTCTCAAGTCCTGTCATAGCCGTTGTGACTTTTGATGAATGATTATCACCAAAAACCTGCTCTGCTATCATTCTCGCTTTGTCGGCTTCTGCGACTAATGTATGCCAGCTAGGCAGATTATTATCCCATTCAACTAAGGTAGGAATTTTTCCAAAACGCTCTAATGCGCTGCGATATAGTTGCCATCCTTGGCTAGAAACAGCTTGGCTATGATCATCAATAATGAGCTCACCTTCTTTTACCTCGGTAAAACCTGCAAGATGAATTTCACCGACCATAGTTGTCGGAATTTCAGCTAACCATTGTTGTGCATAGTCTAAAGGTTGTGCCGCATTAATGTTGTTGGCCGTCACAATGATATTGTTTAAATCAACTAATAACTTGCAGCCAGTTAACTCTGCAAGACGGACTAAAAATTCGGTTTCAGGCATACATGCATGTGAGTATTGAATATAAGCTGATAGGTTTTCTACTAACAGTGAACGACCTAACGATTGTTGAACACGGTCAATATTGTGCGCTAGCACCATCAAGGTTTGCTCGCTGTAAGCTAGCGGTAATAAATCTCCCGCATGCACTTGTTGACCATTTAATTGGCTCCAACTAAAACAAGCATGGTCAGACATTAAAATAGGGTTGCAAGTACTTGCTAACTGTTTAAGCTTTTGTAAATACTGGCTAGGTACACCTTGTGCTGAGCCTAAGCCCATTGCGGTTGAATGCAAACTGATAGCATATTTTTCACTGGCTTGAGCTAAGACACTTTGTGTTGCGCCGCCTTGTGCAAAAAAATTTTCTGAATGTACTTCGACAAAATCGATATTTGATGGAGTTGTTAACGCCTCAGTAAAGTGTTGGTGTCTTAATCCAACACCAATAAGTACGTCAGACTTCAATTTTTCATTTGGTCTTTGTAATGACATGAATTCAACTCCTAAATACCAAGTTCAATAAATTATTGCTCACTTGTACTGGTTAAAATACGCCAGGCCAGCGTTGCTCTCAATTACAATAGCTAGCTATTGCTCAATCGAGCGTCTTGCCCTGATTTATTTTTCCTTTGTACAACAAGAGCACAAACTTAATGTCATTGGCATGATACCAAGCTCAATAACGACTAGTTACTCCAAGCGGACCAATAAGTTTAATCCGTTGGGTATTAATCGTAACTATCGACTATTACTTTGCTTTATCTTCAGCAAACTTTTTCTTGGCTGCTGCTTTTAAAAGGCCGCCAATATCTTCACAAGTGCCTTTAGCAACTAGTTTCCACTCACCTGGATCTTTATCTACTGCTGATTGTCCTGCACATGAATGTGTTCCCGCTAAGTTAGCGCAATCATTTTGACCAGCCATCGCTACGCCATAACACTTCTCTTTACTCGCCGCTTGAGCTGGCGCAGTAACTGCAGTAGAAAGGGCAACAACTAGTGCTGCACTAGCAAGTAATTTTTTGTTATTCATAATAAAGCCTCTATTTAATTGTATTGTGGTCAAGCTGCTTGCTTAACCAACGGTTTATTTCTTCAGTGCTTACGCCACCTATTAAGCGAGATTTTGAACCAGAGCGGCCTAATAACACTAATGATGGAACGCCTGTCACTTCAAGTTGTTTTGCTAACTGTGTTTGCTCATCAACATCAATCTTGATCACGTTTAGCTGATCTACATAATGTTTTGATACATCGACCATTATTGGTGCCATGCTTTTACATGGTGAGCACCATGAAGTACTAAAATAAATAAGTACCCATGATTTTTCATGCTCGCACCAGTTAAGACCTTGCAGGTTGAGTTCTTCTTTCATTGGCAAAGGCTTAACTCGGGCAAACTTTGTAAGAAAATTATTCAGCATCTAATTGCGCAATAGATACACCTTGAATACCAGACCAAGTTCTATCTGCAGTAGCGATGTAACCAGGGATATCAGTTGCCCATTTTTTCTGAACTGCTTTGTTCAAGTTCAAATACAATTTACCATCAACAATTTTCCATGCTGTTGGGTCAGTATCTAATTTTTTGTTTAACGCTACGCCCATCGCACAAAATCCGCCAAATTGTGGTGCAAACTGTCCAGGGTTTTGTTTGAATTGATCACGATTTGCTTCACTGCTAAATTGATAAATAGCGCTCTTATAAGTCGCGGTGTATTTTTGATTACCTTTAGTTGCTTTACTGTCGGTGAAATATGAAACAGCATCATAACCATGAATAGCAAGGTCATTTTCATTGCTATTAACATCAATTTGAGCAGCAAAGCTTACACTGCTGATTGCGAGAGTTGCGACGATTGCGACAGATTTAAGTAGAGTAGAGATATTCATTAAAAGCTCCTTGGAGGCTAAGTGGTAAAGGAGTACAACGTTTTGTTGTACATAAATTATTGTTGTACATAAATTTTTGTGTATAGACATAAGTGGTGTAATATTCACAGCGCTTCGTCATGTGGTTACTTTAACAAGCTGCTTGTGAGCGAATGCCGCTATGAGTCTCTAACTTGAAACCAATCGTCTAAAAGAGTTATTTATGGATCAATTAAGTCAAATTTTAGAAAATCTTTCTTTTAATGCTGATGTTTTTTTCAGCGGTAACTTGTGTGGTATTCAAAGTTTAGGCGGGGCTGATAGTAAAAAAGGACATCTGCATTTATTAAAATCGGGCATATTGACCATTGTTTGTGAAGAAGGGCATAAAGTTACCCTAGATAAGCCGTCGGTTATTTTTATGCCGGGCCCGAGTAAACATCAAGTTATTGCCAGTGAGTCGGATGATGCCGAGTTAGTTTGTGCTGATGTCGATTTTCATTCGGGCAGTGGCGCTGCCTTGGTAAATGCATTACCAAAATTTATTTGTTTGAACATTGATCAGCATGATCCTGTTGGAAGAACTGCACACTGGTTGTTTGAAGAAGCGTTTAACAAACAAGCTGGTCAACAGATGATCGTGAATAAGCTCGGTGATATTTTCTTGATACAAATACTGCGACATGTCATTAAGGAAGGCATCGTTATTCAGGGCATGTTAGCGGGTATGGCGCATCCTCAATTATCAACATTAATGTCAGCATTGCATAAACGGCCGCAAGAACAGTGGACCGTTGAGTTAATGGCTGAAACAGCCTTAATGTCGCGAGCTAAGTTTGCCGCTTTATTTAAAGATACGATAGGGCAAGCCCCCAGTGACTATTTAACAGACCTACGTATTGCTATCGCGCAAGGTTTGTTGAAAAAAGATAAACCTGTTAGCTTTGTTGCTAATGAGGTGGGTTATGAACATGGCTCTGCGTTGGCTCGAGTCTTTAGGAAAAAAACGGGATTATCACCAAAAGAATGGTTAATGAAATTTAGGAAGTAATACGATTGGTATATACCCAAGCTACCTGAAATACGCATCTTCAATTGGTTTGGGTATAACAGCAACACATAGCGTTGCTGTGTAAAACTACGACAAATGTTCAACCAAGTAATCTACTAGCAGTCTTATTTTGGGCGACAAGTGACGATTTTGCGGATAAATGGCCCATATGCCTTCATCTGGCGCGCGATAATTATCTAATAAGGTGACCAGTTCACCACTTTGCAAATGTTGTTTAACATAATAATCGGGTAGTTGTACTATGCCTAGCCCTTTCAGTGCAGCATCAGTCAAGCTATAACCGCTGTTGTATCGTAACCGTCCCGTAATGCGAACGCTCTTTTCCTTGTCAGACTCTCTAAAATGCCAATAATTATTTGTTCCCAATAAACAGCGATGCTTATTAAGTTCTGAAATTGAGTGAGGTATGCCATGTTTGTGCAAATAAAGTGGTGAGGCACAAACAAAGTTTGATCGTTCTCCTAATTTTTTTGCCATCATTGAAGAGTCACTTAAGTTGCCTAAACGAATAGCTAAATCATAACCATCTTCAACTAAATCAACTCTCTGATTACTCAAGTAAGCTGATACTTCAACATCGCTGTATTGTTTTAGGAAATTATTCACCAGCGGTAATATCTGCTTTTCGCCATAGGTAACGGGAGCTGTCAGCTTAATTTTACCTTGAGGTTTCGATTGTAAATTTGTGATTGCCCGTTCAGCAGCGTCAAGCCCATCAAGTACACTGCGACAGTGTTGATAAAAAATGCGTCCCTCTTCAGTTAATGAGACCTTGCGTGTAGTGCGATAAAATAATTTGATATTTAAGCGCTTTTCTAACGCACTTATTTGCCGGCTTACTTGGGCTGTCGATATTGCCATTTTTTTTGAAGCAAGCGTAAAACTCTCATTTTCAGCAACGTAAACAAACTCACTAATCCCTTCCCATTGCATCATTGTTACCTATATGTAAAAGTAATTTACCAAAGCGCTATATTATCATTGTTTCAGAAATAGATATAATGTTGCTTACAGAGAAAAATACGATTTGCCAAAGTAACGCTATAATTGAGCATTACCTTGGCCTTATAAATAAAAGTGAGAATACCTATGTCAGATAAATTTATTAAATCAAAAGCCGCTATTGCTTGGGGTCCTAAACAGCCATTATCTATCGAAGAAGTCGATGTGATGTTACCTCGTAAAGGTGAGGTGTTAGTTAAGGTTGTTGCTTCAGGCGTCTGTCATACCGATGCTTTCACTTTATCAGGTGATGATCCAGAAGGTATTTTCCCCGTGATTTTAGGACACGAAGGTGGTGGTATTGTTGAGCAGATTGGCGAAGGTGTTACTAGCGTTAAAGTTGGCGATCACGTTATCCCGCTATACACACCAGAGTGTGGAGAGTGTAAATTCTGTTTGTCAGGTAAAACAAATCTTTGTCAAAAAATTCGTGAAACCCAAGGTAAAGGTTTAATGCCTGATGGCACCACGCGTTTTTATAAAGACGGTCAACCTATTTTTCATTACATGGGATGTTCAACCTTTTCTGAATACACAGTTCTACCAGAGATCTCTTTAGCTAAAGTCAATAAAGATGCACCGTTAGAAGAAGTTTGTTTGCTTGGTTGTGGTGTTACTACCGGTATGGGCGCGGTAATGAATACGGCGAAAGTTGAAGAAGGTGCAACAGTTGCAATCTTTGGCCTTGGCGGCATTGGTTTATCAGCGGTTATTGGTGCAACTATGGCTAAAGCGAGCCGTATTATTGCCATTGATATTAACGAAAGTAAGTTCGATCTAGCAAAAAAATTAGGTGCTACCGATTGTATTAATCCGAAAGACTTCGACAAGCCAATTCAAGATGTGATCGTTGAGATGACTGATGGCGGTGTTGATTACTCATTTGAGTGTGTTGGTAACGTAAACTTAATGCGCTCAGCATTAGAATGTTGTCATAAAGGTTGGGGAGAATCAGTGGTTATAGGTGTTGCTGGTGCAGGACAAGAAATCTCAACGCGTCCATTCCAGTTAGTGACTGGTCGTGTATGGAGAGGATCTGCATTTGGTGGTGTTAAAGGCCGTACTGAATTACCTGATTACGTAGAACGTTATTTAGCGGGTGAATTCAAATTAAGTGACTTTATTACTCATACTATGCCTCTTGAAGACATTAATGAATCATTTGAATTGATGCATAAAGGCGAAAGTATCCGTTCAGTGATTCATTTTGATAAATAAGCATTAGCCACTTTGATAAATAATAGCTCGCCATCTCGGTAAGTAACAGTTTTCCGTTACCCCTTTTCTAGCAATAAGCAGAGTGGGGTAGCGTCTTGAGGTTTTACTATGACAATTAACCATGTAATTGAAAACGTAAGTGTAAATAAAAGTTTTGGTGGATGGCATAAGCAATATAGCCATCAATCCACCACGTTAAATTGTACGATGAAATTTGCAATTTACTTACCACCTAAGGTATCAGACGGGGAAAAAGTACCGGTATTGTATTGGCTTTCTGGCTTAACGTGCACCGATGAAAACTTTATGCAAAAATCGGGCGTTCAGCGTATGGCTGCAGAGCTTGGCATTGCCATTGTTGCGCCAGATACCAGCCCACGTGGAGAGCAGGTAGCTAATGATGAAGGTTATGATTTAGGGCAGGGCGCAGGCTTTTATGTTAATGCAACTCAAGCACCTTGGAATCGTCATTACCAGATGTATGATTATGTGGTGAATGAACTACCGCAGCTAATTGAATCCATGTTTCCTGTCTCAGATAAACGAGCAATTTCCGGGCATTCTATGGGAGGACATGGCGCACTGACTATTGGCATGTTAAATCCAAAGCGTTATAGCTCAATGTCTGCGTTTAGTCCTATCTGCAATCCGATAAACGCTCCTTGGGGCAAAAAAGCTTTCACTACTTACTTGGGTAAAGATAAAGCCACTTGGCTTAATCACGATGCAAGTGAGTTGATGCGACAAGCAACACAGTTTATTCCGGCTAAAGTTGACCAGGGTGGCGCGGATGATTTTCTTGCTGAGCAGTTACAACCTGAGACGTTAGAAGCCGCAGCTAAAGCCAGTGGTTATCCTTTGACCTTGTGTATTCGTGAAGGTTATGACCACAGTTACTATTTTATTTCATCATTTATTGAAGATCATCTGCGCTTTCATGCAGAACACCTCAATAAGTAGTTACTCTGCGAATATCGTAAAATAGTGCCTTTATTGCTCAATTATTGAAGGCACTATTTATTCACTTTGAATCATGATGAGACCACTCATCATGATTCAAGCATAAACTTGAATGTTAAATTATTGCTGTAAAATGTGTAATTTATTTTCTTCAAAGCTATAGACTTTAGTCTAATTTACTCTGTCTTACGCTTTTTTTGTCTATAAAAACAACAAGATTATGACTTTTACGCTTGTTACTCACAAATGATGACGTTAAAATAGTTAACAATATCATAACAAATCAAGAGTATAGGAATGCAGTATGTCCTTTGAAGATGAGTATCAAGTAACGTCTGAATTTAGTGAGCGTACCCATGACTTCCTCTCTAGTCATTTAATTTCTCCCACCCCAGTAAATTATTCAGTAATTTATCTCTATATCAGCAATGAAAATGAAATGTTATCTGCTGCTATAAATAAAAAACTGAAACAGGACGAATTAATCACTGCAGATTTCATGGCTGATTTATTTGAACGTTATGTATCTCTTACAGAGCAAATTGAAAATACGGTATTAGCCCCTTTTGAAAAAACCTTAAGTAAGACACTAGAACAGATTACTAAACAGGTAAGTAATGAAGAGAAAGCGGCAATTAATTTAGAAAAGTTAGATAAAATTTTAGCTAAGACTAAAACTAATACTTCAATGGACAATATTGTTAGTTATCTTTTTAATACGATAAATAGTACTAAAGCTCAACATGAAGAATTGTCTGAAAAGTTGACCACGACTCAACAAGAGATTAGTCAATTAAAAGACAAACTAGCTTCATCAAGACAAGAAGCCTTAGTTGACTCTTTAACCGGTTTATTAAATCGTCGTGGTTGTGATGAAAAGTTACAAAACTTATCTCACGCCGATACGCATTCCTCTTTAGCCATTGATATTGATCACTTTAAAAAGGTTAACGACACCTTTGGCCACTTTATTGGTGACAAAGTTATTCAGCGTATTGCAAAAACTATTCAAAGCCATATTGGTGAGCAAGATCTCGCGGTACGTTTTGGTGGTGAAGAGTTTGTGGTTGTAATGGCGCACACTCCTCTTGCTGAGGCAAAAAATATTGCAGAGAAAATACGTATCGCGATCTCTAAAATGAGATTAAAGCAAAGAGATACTAATACCTTTTTACCGCCAATCTCTGTGTCTATTGGTATTGCTCAAAATGATAATATTTCAGAGTGGACCACCTTATTTGAACAAGCAGATACTGCACTTTATCAAGCTAAAAACTCTGGGCGAAACTGCTGTATTTGTGCGTAGTAAAAAATCACCTTATTGATTTTACTTATTTACGACAAACATGAGAACAAAAAGGGTGCACTTTTTTCATAGCCAAGGATCAACATTGGCTTAAAATTACGTGCTGATCTCCCTGTAGTGATTCCTCAGTATTAATAAGCAAACTGTTTATAGGTGGCCCACCTTAACCAATATAATCGTTTCCTGTTCTACATACGGAAAGTGCTCGCTC
The DNA here is from genome assembly GCA_913058405.1 of uncultured Colwellia sp. Classification (GTDB taxonomy): domain Bacteria; phylum Pseudomonadota; class Gammaproteobacteria; order Enterobacterales; family Alteromonadaceae; genus Colwellia. Next base: position 19,996 of record CAJXRC010000014.1, read on the forward strand.
AGGTGAGGGCTACGAATCCAAGAACCTTCTGGATAGCGACCATGCTCATCTATAAATTCGCCACTCATGACAAATATTTCTTCACCACCAAAATGCTTATGAGGCTGAAATCGCTCACCTTTAGGCCATTTAACAAGTGCGGTTGATTCTCCTTCAAAGCTATGCAACGGCATAACCATTAAATTACCCATGCCTGCTGACCAGCTTTTCGTAGCGGTATCGATGACAACATGTTCATTATCACCTAATTGAAATTGGTGAAGTTTTACTAATAATATACAGCCATCCTTACTAAAAGGTGCATGACGAAATCCTTCAGGGTTTCGAAAGTAGCTGCCTGCATGATAATCGCCAGTGTGATCAGAAAAGGTGCCTGAGAGTACAAGGATCTCTTCGCCCAGCGGATGGTCATGTTCAGTAAAGCTAGCGCCGGGATCAAATTTTACTAAGCTCGTTGCATGACCTCTTTCTGCATCTTCTCTTGCTAAAGGTTTACGCCAAACACCAGCTTTAGGGCTTGCTACCCAAGGTTGTTCCTGGGTATTAATAAATACTTGTTCATCGAAGTTCATATTGAGCATTGTTTTTCCTTTAACGTTTGTAATTTTAAGAGGAAGACTTCATAACTGTGGGTATATACCCGTTACCAATTAAAGTGCAGAATTTCAGCGGGAATTAAAAACACTCTACGCAAGGAAAATAATTTAAGCATAGCTATTCTATGGTTTGATTATTTAACGCGGTATAAAGTGATTTTAAACCCATCAAAGAAGCGCTTGATCAACATCACTTCATCGTTGCTGTGACTTATAATGGAACAACCATTATTTAATCACCGCGCCTTGAATTGAAATTGCTCAAGCACTCTGAAACCTGCATCTTGAATGATAACGGGTATAGTGCTTAACACCTTGTTTTCATTGTGGGGATTTTGTTGTGCTTCTTGCCGTGGTAAACTACTCGCAATTTTTTCCGATTTCTTCATTTATTTTTAGGTTTTATCAACGTTATGAGTGTTTCAGGTTTAAACCGTATTGAGAAAAAAGCTGCCTTTTCCTTAGCCAGTGTCTTTGGCGTGCGCATGTTAGGCTTGTTCATGATCTTACCCGTATTTGCCATTTATGGTGAACAGCTAACGGGCTATAGTCCAATTTGGTTAGGGTTAGCTATTGGTGCATACGGCTTAACACAAGCTTTATTGCAAATACCTATGGGTATTCTTTCGGATAAATATGGTCGAAAACCTGTCATTCTTGCTGGTTTAGTCGTTTTTCTTATTGGTAGCATTGTCGCGGCAATGTCCGACACTATTTATGGTGTTGTGCTTGGTCGAGCAATTCAAGGCATGGGCGCTATCGCTAGTGCAATTCTTGCCTTAGCTGCCGATCTAAGTCGAGAAGAACAACGACCTAAAGTCATGGCAACCATTGGCATGTTCATCGGTTTGTCATTTACTTTTGCGATGATTTTAGGACCAATAGTTGCTGATGCTTTTGGTTTAAGTGGCTTATTTTGGTTTACCGGCATATTGACTATTTTTGCCATGGCGATGATTCAATTTATGGTGCCAAACTCAGTGAACAAAGCACCGCGTGGCGATAATGTTGCCTTGCCCGAGCAAATTACACGTTTGATTCGCCATCCACAATTATCCCGTTTAAATTGGGGCGTTTTCATTCTACATATGACACTGACGGCTTGTTTCATTACTTTGCCGAAACAGTTTGTCGCCAGTGGCTTATCCCTTGAAGATCATTGGCAAATTTATTTACCTACTTTATTAGGTTCTTTCTTTTTAATGGTGCCATTTATGATTTTTGCCATTAAGAAACAGAAAGAAAAACCCATGTTCAGTGCCGCTATTACACTATTGGCCATCGCTTTATTCTTACTTTGGTTATTACCGAGTGGTTTTTGGAGCTTGGTACTGTCAGTTGTACTCTTTTTCACTGCATTTAATTATTTAGAGGCAACCATGCCATCAATCTTATCGCGAATAGCGCCTGCTGGCGTGAAAGGTAGTGCTATGGGAATCTATTCGAGTAGTCAGTTTTTAGGTGCTTTTGTTGGTGGTATTTTGGGTGGTTATATAGCGAGTCAATATGGCGAACAAACTATCTTTTTAGTGATGACAATAGTAACGGTTATTTGGTTGGGATTAAGCTTTGGTATGCAGTCATTGAAAAAATCAAAAAGCTTTAGTTTTGCCACCAATATTACCTGTGAAGATCAAGCTGATAAAATGGCAGAACAATTAATCAATATGCCGGGTGTTATCGAAGCAACGCTAGTACATACCGAGGCAGTCGCTTATCTAAAGGTAGATGTTAAAACGGCAGATTTACTCGCCATTAAAGCGTTACTACAAGGTTAGGTTACTGAAATCATCTTTAGTTGAAGGTGTTCTCGATACCTAAGTTTTATACGGTTATCATCGAGCATCTCTCAGCAATATATTAAAAGCCCGCTAAACTAAAGTTTATCTTAAGCAATTTAGCGGGACTATTATGTCTGAACATCACACTTACAAAAAAATTGAAATGGTTGGCTCATCTAAAAATAGTATTGAAGATGCTATTGAGAATGCCTTGGCAGAGTGTAAAAAATCAATTAATAATATGGATTGGTTTGAGGTCATCGAAACTCGAGGTCATATAGTTAATGGCGCTGTCGGCCATTACCAGGTTACCTTGAAAATAGGCTTTAAAATTGAATCAAGTTAACTTGGTATAGCTAAACTCAGTTTGAGTAACAAATGCATTTTTAGTTTATTTCAGTGTCATAACATAATCTTCTAGTTTATTGCTGCCGAGCATGACTTCTATGTCATCGTCTAGCTGTTTGCCTATCAATGCTATTCCCATCGGTGATTGCGGTGTTATCACCGTGATATTTTGTTGAGCAATTTGACAGCGAAATCCTCCAGCAGCAGGTCCTATAAAAAACCAATGATTAGCGTCTGAATCAGCGGATAATTGTACTAGAGCGGCTAAAGCGATATAGCTATCATTATTAAACTCAAGTAGCTCAAGCGCTTTATAGGCATCGATAGCGTGCTGGAACTCAATCACTCGCTTAGACTGTCCTTCAGCCAAGTAGCTCGCCTCTATTGCTAGGGTGTCATATTGTGTTTCAGCAACACTTTGATCATCAACCGCAGCGGCATGTGCTTCATTTGCAGCATCAATAGCTTGTTGAAGTTGTTTCGAGAGTGCAGTGACAACAAGGTCAACTAACTGTTTTTTATTAGGCATAAAGTTTTATTCTATTGTAATGGTAATTCTTACTAGTAAGCAGAGATAGTTACTTCGTTGGGCGTAGTGTTAAATGAAATACTAACGCGGCGATTTTATCATAACTTGTGTTTTTGTCTAAATGTCAGTAAATTAATGACACTATAACAACTGGTACGACCAATAGCAGAGTATAATTATGACAACAACTGCCTACCCACATTTATTAGCGCCATTAGACCTTGGCTTTACCCAACTGGCTAACCGTGTCCTCATGGGTTCCATGCACACTGGCTTAGAAGAAGAACGTGGCGGTTTTGCTAAATTAGCCGCATTCTATCAAGCTAGAGCGAAAGGCGGTGTTGGTTTGATTGTTACCGGTGGTGTTAGCCCTAATCTACGCGGCAGAATTGCACCGTTTGGCAGTGAGTTAAGTCATTTTTGGCAAGCCAATAAACACAAACAAGTAACAGATGCTGTTCATCAATATCCAACTAAAATCTGCTTGCAACTATTACACACAGGTCGATACGCCTATCATCCTTTCGGTGTGGCTCCCAGTAAAATTAAATCACCTATTTCTCCTTTTACACCCAAAGCCATGTCAGTGCGTCAAATTAAATCGACTATTAAAGATTATGCTTATTCAGCAAAGTTAGCAGCGAAAGCTGGCTATGATGGCGTGGAAATCATGGGCTCTGAAGGTTATTTAATTAATCAGTTTGCTTGTGTAAGAACTAATAAACGTAGCGATGAGTGGGGTGGTAGTATTGAAAACAGAATGCGCCTAGCTATTGAAACGATTAAAGCAGTACGTGCCAAAGTGGGCGAAAAGTTTATCATCATCTTTCGCTTATCCATGTTGGATTTGGTTGAAGGCGGTAATAGCTGGGAAGAAGTTGTCACCATGGCAAAAGCGGTAGAACAAGCTGGAGCGACACTAATTAATACTGGTATTGGTTGGCATGAAGCACGTGTACCGACCATAGTTACTTCAGTACCCCGAGCTGCATTTACTTGGGTTACTGAAAAAATGAAAAAAGAAGTGTCTATCCCGCTGATCACTACTAACAGAATTAATACGCCTGAAGTTGCTGAAGAAGTATTAGCGACTGGACAAGCTGATATGGTGTCAATGGCGAGACCTTTCCTCGCGGATGCGGACTTTGTTAATAAAGCAGCAGAGAATAAATCCGATGAAATTAATACCTGCATTGGTTGTAACCAAGCATGTTTAGATCACGTATTTAAACAAAAGCGAGCCTCTTGTTTAGTCAATCCAATGGCATGTTATGAAACAGAGCTTGTTATAGATAAAGCTAAACAAGTTAAAAAATTAGCTGTGATAGGTGCCGGACCTGCTGGATTAGCCTTTAGCGTTTATGCTGCAGAGCGCGGACATCATGTTGAACTATTTGATAAAATTAGTGAGATAGGTGGCCAGTTTAATGTAGCAAAACAAGTGCCTGGTAAAGAAGAGTTTTTTGAGACACTACGCTACTTTAACAAACAGCTAAGTTTACATAATATCAAGGTGCACCTTAACACTGAACAAAGCGCAGAAAAATTACTCGCTGCTGGTTTTGATGAAGTAGTCTTAGCAACAGGTATTAAACCAAGAAAGCTTGATATTAAAGGTTTAGAAGAAGGCTATACCAGTAATAAAGTACTTACTTATTTACAAGTACTACGAGACAAAGTTGAAGTAGGTAATAAAGTTGCCATTATTGGTGCTGGCGGTATTGGCTTTGATGTCGCTACTTATCTGTCAGAGAAATCCTTAACCAATGAACCTGATGCTTGGCTTAGAAACTGGGGCGTTGATAAACAATACCTTCAAAACGGGGCGCTACTAAATAAACAAGAAATCCCTAGGCATAATCCAACAAGGCAAATTACCCTGATACAACGAAAAACGACTAAAGTGGGCAAAGATTTGGGTAAAACATCAGGTTGGGTTCATAGAGCTAACCTTGTTAAACAAGGCGTTAATATGGTTGCTGGTGCAAGTTATAAAGCCATTACTGATAAAGGTTTGATGATTGAAGTTGATGGTAAAGAGCAACTGCTTGAGGTGGATAATATTATTATATGCGCGGGGCAAGAGTCGAATCGAGACTTACAACAACAACTACTTGATGGTGGCTTGCCTGTACACCTTATTGGGGGGGCTAATGTTGCCGCTGAACTTGATGCTAAGCGAGCAATACGTCAAGCTGCAGAGTTAGCGGTTAAAATTTAAGCCTATTTGGGTGAAATCAACACTTTAATGCGAAGATAGCTGTAGTTAACCGAAGAAAAACTCTATATTTCTTCGGTTTATTATTGATATACTGTCGTGAATTAATTTTTTTTAGATAGAGCAAAGTGCAAGAAATAATTGTCGATAGTGGTGATATTGAATTCCTAACCACGCCTAAAGAATATAAGCAGCAGTTGTTGTCCCTTATTGAGAGCGCACGCCAGCGTATTTTCATTACTGCTTTATATCTGCAAGATGATGAGGCGGGTAGAGAGATCCTCCATGCCTTATACCAAGCGAAAGCTAACTTCCCAACGATGGAAATCAATGTCTTTGTTGATTTTAACCGTGGCCAACGTGGCTTAATTGGTGAAAAGGCAAGCTTAGGTAATCGTGCGCTTTATTTGAAATTAGCACATGAATACCCACATACGGTTAATGTTTATGGTGTAGCAGTTAAGCGTAAAGAAGTCTTTGGAGTTTTGCACCTAAAAGGCATGGTGTTCGATGAGAAGCTTTTCTATACTGGCGCAAGTATCAATGATATTTACCTTCATCAAGGCGAGCGATACCGTTTAGATCGCTACTGCACTATCAATAGTGCCGTATTAGCCAATAGTTTTTGCCATTACTTATCTGATACTTTTATCAAATCAGGCTTAGCGCCACTACTTAATCAAGAATGGTTACCTGATGCTATAGAGCAAAAGAAAAACCTAGTCGCATTAAAACTTAAATTAAAAAATTCTCACTATATCACTGCACAACAGCAAAGGCTTAGCCAATCAAAACTCGTGAGTGATAAAACCTTTATTACACCGTTAGTAGGTTTTGGTCGCCGTAAAAACGAGCTTAATCGAGCTACTCGTCATTTAGTACAAAAAGCCGATGATAATATGGTGCTGTTTACACCTTATTTTAATCTGCCTCATTCTCTTGCTAAAGATGTGATTAGAGCACTGAAACGTGGTGTTAAAACAACCGTAGTTGTAGGTGATAAAACAGCGAATGACTTCTTTATTGGCAACGATGAAGATTTCAGTACTATAGGTATAATTCCTTACGTTTATGAAATGTTGCTTAAGCGCTTTGTTAAGCGTTATCAGAATTTTATTGACCAAGGTTTATTGAATATCCATTTATGGAAAGACAAAGATAATAGCTTCCACCTTAAAGGGTTACGCGTTGATGATCGTTATCATTTAATCACGGGCAGTAATTTAAACCCCCGAGCTTGGGCACTAGATTTAGAAAATGGTTTACTTGTTGACGATGTTAATAAGCAGCTTTTACAAAAAACGGATGATGAACTGGTCGGAATTTTAGTTAATACCACTAAAGTGTCGCATTTCTCTGATATCGAATCAGTAGAAGACTATCCTGAAAAGCCTCAGAAGTTATTGAAAAAAATCCGTGTTGCTCAAATAGATAGAGTATTGAAGCGATTTTTATAACCGACATTCATTGAAGTAAGAACCTTCTTTAGTTAAAGGTATTGTTAAAGATATTGTTAGAGAGGGATAGCTACTGAAAATATCATTAGAATGACTTTTTCGCCTGCACTCTAATTTCAAAGCCATTAACTTCGGGGTTATCACTTTGTGGAAAAGCAAAGTCGATATGAATGATGGGATGGTTACCGCCTGAATGTGGGGAATGTAGTCTCAAACCAAGCCCCGCAGAGCCTAACCAACCTTCTTCTATGTTTTTCACTGTTGACTCACCATAGGTTCGACCCGTATCGACAAAAGCTACACCGGCTAAATCAAACAGTTTAAAAAGATTTATTGCTGGATAGTATCTGATTTCAGAAGTAACTTTAACGCTATCTTGTCCGTGCTGATATTGTAGTGGAAAGCCACGTAAACCCGTATTGCCTCCCATAGTTACTGGTTGGTCAAGGTATTGATTTTTACTGACAACATTGGTATTACTTAAATAAAACCCCCAGTTTTTATTTAATTGATAAAAATACTCCCCGCTAAGTCTTACCAATAAACGACTGTCTCTTTGTTGATAAATGTCATTTGCTAATGAGAAGTCAAGCAGTAACAAGGAGTTATCATGCAGGTTGAAGCCCTTTTTTACTCGCATCTTCCATATAGTCCATGCGGAGTTCTCTTTATTGCCATTGCCTATACCAAGACTTGAGTTAAGTTGCCAACCATGGTTGAAATCCTCTATTTGAGTGATCAAGTGTACATTGGTTAGCTTTCTAAAATCCTTTTCAATATATTCAAAAGCTAACCATGGATAGAGTAAATCTCTATCTTCAGGTCTCACATCAGTCAGCACAGGATTGGATAAGTCGTCTTTCTCTTCATCAGAAAGCTCGGTGAAAGTATCTTTATCCTGTGTTATGCCAAATCGATATCTGAGTAAGCGGTTATCACTGTTAAAATTTAGCCAGGCATAACTTGCTTCTTTAAAGCTAACATCATGGCCAAATGCACTTTGGTCTTGATCATTTTGAAAAATGGTATCGTTGCGAGATTCTTCGTTAAAGCCTATATGATAAGCTGTCTTGGTATGAAAACCGGCAAAAATTTTATGTAGAAATAAACTACGTTGTTGGCCATCATCATTATCGGCGAATCCTAATTTTACTGAGGTATTTTGTTTTTGAAAAAGTGGGATAGTGGCTACTAATTTGTAACCTGAACGCTGGGCGTTTCGGTACGATTCAATTTCGGTGTCTATGCCTAAGCCGAGTAAATTACGCTCTTTTATTCCGAAGCTATAGGTGTTTATTCCGCCTTTACGACCAAAGCTAATGGTCGGCATAAGTGACCAATTATCCCAAGTGGTAATAGTGATATTCTCTACGTCTTCGTCACTGCTAACTTCTGCATCTCTAAGGTATTTCTGGCTACGTAAATGACGTTCCAGTTCAGCCATATCAGCAAAGGTCTTTGTACATTTTTTGATAAAGAAATTAGCTTCGTTTTCTAGCGTTATAATCTTGGTATCAATGTGGATGGCATTGGCCCAACGATGTAAAAAAGTAAAACCTTCTTCATTTTTATCGAAGATTGTTTGTGGTTTGAATATTATCTTTGGTTGACTGGTATCGCACAAAAACATATCTTCTGAAGGCTCAATATCTGTCGAATCTGAACTCATAGTTTTTTGTTCAGCAACGCGTTCGTTAGCCGATATTGTGGGGCAAACAATAGTTAATAATAAGCCAGCGACTAGCAATGAAAGTCGTCCAGCGAATACATCATCTCGCCAAGTAAGTGAGATTTTATTGTTAGATTTTGGCGATATGGCATTACATTGTTTTATTTTTTTTATGACTTTTAATAAAAACAGCATCGCGTACCTAAAATAAAGAAGTGATGAGTAATATGTTTATATATCACTCATTTAACTATAGCGTTAACAAACCACTTCAACATTATTTATTTAGTTTTTTGTTCTGTTCTCAGGGGATTTTTCAGTCTCAGTGTACTCAATTGTCACTTGTATTTATTGTTACACCAGCATGGAATAAATAATAATATCGCTTTGAACGAAATAATCACTTTAATCCAATATTCATGGGGATCCGCAAGAGTGTAGTGATTACATTAACAACTCATGTGGCTTGGGTATATAGGAAATAATACCAATTCCATTAAGTTTGTGATCTTGTTGTGCGTAGGAAAAATATTTCAAGGCAAGGCGCTCGATTGAGTAATAGCTGGCTATTGGGATTGAGAGCAACGCAGTCGTGAAGTATTTTAACCAGCACAAGTGGGCAATAATTTAATGGAATTGGTATAAACAGCAAATAGATGATCAAGGCTCTTTTATTTATATCATGCTAATATTTATGAAATTTCTATAAAGTTAAGATAGTATATCTTATCAATAAAATTAATATTTGCTGCCCTTATACCCATTACGATTCAAAGAGCAGTTTAACTAATCGCCATAAAAGGTTAATTATGTTCAGTGAAAAAATGATGCCACAGTTCAGTGATACGGATGCTTTAGGGCATATTAACAATACTAAACCACCTGTTTGGTTTGAAGGCGGACGTGTTCCTATATTTAGGTTTTTCACTCCTGATTTGGACCCGAAGAAATGGCAGCTTATCATTGCTAAAATAGAAGTCTCTTATCACGGACAACTATTTTATGGTCAAGAAGTTGAGATCAGAACATTCGTTAGCCGAATTGGTGGTGCCTCGTTTGATGTTTATCAAGAGCTTTGGCAACATGGTGAGAAATGTGTGTCGGGAACGGCTGCCATGGTAAATTTTGATTATGAAACTCAAAGCTCTAAAAAAATATCTGATGAGATTCGTGCCCAATTAACTGAACACCTTATCGAATTATAAAGCTTTCATTTTTTAGTTTTTGAGCTCATTTATTGCAAACCTGTTAATGCAAGATTAACTTTAACTGGTAAGGGCTCAAAATTTTAGCGGCAGCTACTAATTATCAGTGATAACAATTAATTAGTAGGCAATATCTTCGCCGTATTTAGACACTGATTTTCATATGTCATTTAGTTCGGTATTTTTAAAAGAGATTAAAATAAAATAATTGAGCTTTTAACAAAAAATCACTCGAATTTGATCGCTGCTCACTATAGAATTACCCCCTTAAACTAAATTTCAAAGACACACTTTCTTTCTACTTAAATAGAAAAAGAAATGACGTACGTCTTAATAGCTCAATTAATAGGATATTTTCATGGCGGGTGTAAATAAAGTAATCATAGTAGGTAACTTAGGTAAAGATCCTGAGGTACGTTTTATGCCAAATGGTGGTGCAGTAGCAAATATTACTGTTGCAACGTCAGACTCATGGAAAGACAAACAAACTGGTGAGCAGAAAGAAAAAACAGAATGGCATCGTGTTGTTATGTTTGGAAAACTTGCTGAAATTGCTGGTGAATACTTGAAAAAAGGTTCAAAAGTATATCTTGAAGGATCTTTGCAAACGCGTAAGTGGACCAACCAACAAGGTCAAGATCAATACACTACTGAAATTGTATTACAGGGTTTTAATGGCGTAATGCAAATGTTAGATGGTAAGTCGTCTCAAGGCCAAGGCGGTGGCTTTGCTAATCAAGGACAACAGCAAAGTGGTGGCTTCCAACAACAAGCTCCACAGCAGTCAGGTGGATTTTCTAACCAGCCAGCTCAACAAGGTGGGTTTTCTAACCAAGGACAGCAAGCAAAAGCACCAGCACAACAAGGTGGCTTTGCGCAGCAGCAACAAGCACCAGCACAACAAGGTGGTTTTGCTCCGCAGCAGCAAGCACCAGCACAACAAGGTGGCTTTGCTCCTCAACAACAAGCACCAGCACAACAGGGTGGTTATCAGCAACAGCAAGCACCTAAAGTGAACCCACAAGAACCATCAATTGATTTTGATGATGATATCCCTTTCTAGGCTTCCGGTTGTTCTTTTTGTAAAGACACCTTAAAGTAAAAATATATAAGACCTCGTTAATACGGGGTTTTTTTATATTTATTTGAAAATTTAGGTTGAACATCCTAATCAACTCATTATAGTAGGTTCATATGTATGTAAAATGTTAAATGGTGATTCATGGAGTATAAGGCTAAATCCTTCAAAATTGACGATACAGGTGAAAGGGCAATATTGATTGTTGATGATTTGGGTATGCCAGTAGATATGCCTAGTCGGTATTTATTAAGGAAACGTGAACCACTAGCTACTAGAACAGTACATAACCTTGCAAAAAATGTTTGTCAATTATATCGCTGGGCTGACGAACTTGGTGCTGATATAGAAGAACGCATTAAGCTAGGGCATATTTTTGGTATAACTGAAATAGATTCGCTAGTGAACTATCTTTCGAAAAATCGTAGGCAGGTACTAAAACAAGAATTAAACAGTAAAGAAAATATTGTTGAGTTTGCTGGTTATGTTTCTGGCTCAATGCTAAAGCAGAAAATTGATGCAGTAAAAAACTATTTTACATGGTTAGGAAATTTAGCTATTGAAAACAGACTAATAACAGACCCATATTATGCTGCAATAGGACCAGCAATTAAAGATTTAAATGAGCAGCTTGATGCTAGAAAAACAAGTTCACAAAGTAAGCCGCGCGTAGGGTTAACGGAAGTTGAGCAGCAATATCTTCTTGATGTTACGCATCCAGAAAATTTAAAAAATCCATTTGAGTTAAGAACTAGAGTTCGGAATCACCTAATATTGAAGCTTTGGCTGATGTGTGGGGTCCGATTAGGTGAGCTATTAGCACTTAAAACAGAAAATTGTCACTTGATAGGTGACTCTCCGTACCTTTATTTTGGGCATAATATTACTAAAGAAAAAGATCCTCGCCCGATACCTCCTGATGCAAAAACATTACCACGTAAAATATATATTACTCCATCGTTAGCGAATGATGTTGATAGTTATATCATGAATGAGAGAAAAGCTCGTGGCAGAGAAGCTAGAAAGGCTGCTTCATATGTATTCTTAAATACGTATGTTAAACCATCACCAATGTCTGAAGGAGCTATTTATCATATGACTAGCTTACTAAAAGATAAGTTTCCAGACCACCTTGCTAACCTTCACCCTCACCGATTAAGACATACATTTAATGACAATTTGGTTTTAACTTTTGCCGACAGTATGGGGGAAGAGGAATTCTTAAATTTACAACGTTGGTTAAATGGTTGGTGTGATACAAGTAGTGAAGGAGGAACTTATACCCATAGATCTCAAGAAATACGTGTTCAGAGGTGCCTAACAACTTTACAGGATAATATTCTAGAGGGTAATTGGAAAAAGGAAAGTAGATCTGATATCTCCACATATGATGAAGATATTTCTTTCTAACCTTTAGTTGCGGTGTTCATAAATATTAATTTAGATACGCCAAATTACGCAGCGGCTACCATTTGTATTGTTCAAATTCCAAACAAGCAGTCGATATGCTCTATTTTCACAATCTTGCTGTTGACTCCCTGTTAAATAATTCCATATGAATATGATGAAGTCGATGCCCGCACTAGTTTTTTGTGTTATGTTTATCAAACCTTTGCAGGAAGGGTATAAGTTTAGGCCTCTATATCACTTTTGCACTGCTTCGAAAAGCATTGGGTAGTACCAAAAAATTTCATATGTATGAATTCATTCAGAATGATAACAGTGGACTGGTATGCTCAATTTATCTCAATTCAAAAGACGACTCCCAAATACTACTTCAGTGCTGTGGCTTTGCGCGACTATTGAGACTAATAATAACTCTAAGTTTTATGTCATAAGCCCTGAAGATCAATACAATTTATCATGCGCTCTGATGGAGCTCTATCAAGAAGAAATCAAAGACATCGCCATTGACATGGTAACCAGTGATGAGCTCATCAAAGCACCTAACGAAGAAAAATATCATAGTCGCGGCTACTATTTTTTCTTTCTAACGCTAGCTAAATATTCACCTCCTATTAGACCCCATTAGTTATCGATTAAACCACTCTCGATTTAAATTGCGGGTATGTGCGGCGATATATTGACAGTTAATGCATCACCAGTGCGTAGCGCTTGAATATAATTAGGTTCAAAATGACAAATGAATTAATAATAAATAAGCCAATTTTTGATTTTAAACTTAAAGAACTTTACCCATATGAGCCAATATTTACTGAGAGCCAAATACAGGGGCGTAGTCGAATAATAGATACATCACATGAACAATGGGATATAGGTGAAACAGGAACTATTACACTAAATTTTTTTCTAGTCGAAGCATCAAATGAAGAATTATTAGACCAAATGAAATATGTAATTGGATGGTTTGTAAAGTCAAAAAGTCCAAGTCATTCATTCTCTATATTTAATGAAGTAACAAAATTTATAAATTCATGCGACTCTTTTGATGATGAATCAGGAGAAGATTTAGCTGATGCATTATCAGATGAAATACTATATTACTTTGTTAATAACCGTAAGCAACATGATGAGAAATCCCTAAATTGTATACGGCAATGGTATCAACAAGGTACTAAATTGAAACTACTTATGTTTCAAAAACCTGTTGCTAATGCCCTGAATGAATTGAAACTAAAAGGCAATGTGAAGGGGCTTGATATTCTCGTATATATTAAAGGTAAAAGTCCACTTAATTCAAATCAACTTGATGATCTTCGCCAGTTGTTACAGGAATATGGAAGTACATTTCAAGTTGGGCAAGCTAATTATTGGCGTTTAGTCGCCACATGGATTTTTATTACATTAGGTGTACGTCCTTTGCAGTTACGCTTAATGATGGCGATTGATCTAGCGGTAAATATAGATAAAGAGACAGGGCGAAAGACTTACATTTTAAATGTGCCATCAGTAAAGAAAAGATATGAGTTCCCAAGGAGCCAATTTAGAACAAGACCTATACCTGCCTTTTTAGGGGAAATGTTGCAAAAATTGAAAGATTATAATATTCAATGGATAGCTGAAAATAATTACCCTATTGATTCAAATGAAATCCCCTTGTTTATGCCAACAACAGGCCATAGCAAACGTAAAAGTAATTCTAGACACGTAATGTTTAAAAACGTTTATAGCTCAGATTCAATTTCAACTGCGCCTAAGTTACTTTTAAAGCAACTTAATAAATATCAAGTTGAATCAGGAAGAGACACTTTTAATCATAAGTTAACTCCACGTCGCCTCAGAAAAACATTTGCTACTCATGCCGCCGCTTGTGGAACTCCTGCAATGCTTCTTATGGAACTATTGGACCATGAAGATATGCAGCATGTGATGATTTATTATAAATTAGGAGCTAATTTCGCCAATAAAATTGACCAAGTATATCGTGATCAGTTTGGATCTATTTTTGAGTATTTTAAAGGGGAAATTACTTTAAAGGAATTGAACGAGACTAATAAAAATGAACAAGTATTTGGCCCTGCTGGCCTACGTCGTTTAGTTGGTATTGGCTTTTGTGGCAAAGATAAATTATGTCGATTAGCCCCTCCTTATTCATGCTATACATGCCGTAAATTTGAAGCTTGTAATGATAAAAAGCTTCATGAAAATGTACTTGATGTCATGCTTGATGATGTTATACAGCTATTTGGTGAGGCAGCAGCACCAGAAAAGTATGAAGTAGATCATATAAAAGCTTGCCGCTCTCTGATTCAACAATTGGGGGGAAGTAAATGAGTGATACTATAGATAAGTCATTATTAGATTCCGACTCTAATAACCTTCCCAAGAAAAAGTCGCGTGTCAAAAGACGTAGTCAAGATGTTATAACATTGTTCACTCCGTCGGATAATTGCAAAGAAAATATAGAAACATACATTAAAAGTGCAAAAAAACTTCAACTGCCAATGTTTAATTATGGGGTGAAATGGACTAAATATACTTGGAATATTCGTGGTTTTGAATCGACAACAAGGCTAAGAGACGTAACCCACGATGCTAATATTATATTCACTCAAAGCAATGGATTAAAACCTCGACAAAAAGTCGCTAAGGATGACGAAATACCTTTTATGGAGCCGTTTTTATCTTTTGCTAAGGCTTATGTTACACACAGTCACAAAATCAAGGCAAAAACTCATGACACTCATATGGTGACAATGAGAGCATTGCGGTATGTCTATGAAGTATTACCAGATAAAAGTAACCCATGTATAAATGATGTTCTTCCTGAGCATTTTGATTTAGCCCTTCGTATTGCTATAAAAAGAGAGAAAAGTTCTACTCTTTACGTAACTGGAGGCAAGCTAGAAGAGCTGGCTGAAAAACTAGATAAATATAACTTAACCAGAGGACTAATAGACTGGACTAGTCCGATCCCTCGAGACTATAAACATGGAGGGACAGCTCATAATCGAGGAGGAAAAAAAGCTAAAAAAGAAAGAGCAAAGAAACTCCCAAAAACAGAAGTTTTGCTATTTCTTTCCGCTATGTGGGGGCATTATGATGAAATTGAAGAGCGAGACAAAGCGCTAGTCTGTATGGCTGTTACTTTAATGATCTGTGGTTTTCGTATGGATGAATTCGTAGGATTAGATCTTAACTGTATACCAAGCCGTGAAGAATATGAGTCACAGGATTTTGAGCTTGATCCTGAGTTAGGTTCATATACTCGTATTCTTCGTATCAGAGCTTTAGCGAAAAAAAAGTATCATTGGGAAGATAAAATAGTTCCAGCATGTGCTGTTGATATTATTTTTGAAGCAGTTGAAAGATTGAAAGCTTTAAGTGAACCACATCGCCGTACTGCCCAAATGTTTCTTGAAGAAGGGAAGTGGTGGGTATTTTCCTCTTATGATGATGATGATTATCTCTCGGCTAAGGAAGTGCAAGCCATTTTGGGGTTTTCAGGACACTCGACCTCCAATGTGATCAGTACTTTAAAACGCTATGGTGTTGAAAAAGATCCTGATTCGCCTCCTCGACATACGCGGTTTAGAGTTGGGGATATACATGAAGGGTTTAGCGACCACTATGCTGAGCGCATAGAGCCTATTAAGAATGGCTTTGGTCATGGTGAACTAATAATACCAATATGGGAATTTCTAAGTTTACGTTTTCAAGATCAGTATACACCTAAAGAAAAACTCAATGTTTTTGCACAACCTTTAACTGGCACTCAAGTCCAAGATTTTTTTAGGGGAAGAGATTATAAATCAAGAGTTAGCGGTGAAGAAAAGCGTATGCTTAGTGTTTTTGAGCGATATGAATTTTTGGCATTAAAAGATGTGGATGATTCTGTTAGGACTCATCAGTTTAGACACTTGCTAAATACATTGATGCAAGAATCAGATATGTTCTCACAAGAAGATATTGCTAAAAATTTTTTACGGAAAAATGCTCAAGATAATAAAGCTTATAATCATAAGATTGAGCCCTCAAAATATCAAGAACTCACTAAGCACTTTCAAGATAGTGTACTAAGTAAGCTCAATATTGATGCTGCTCAGGCTAAAAATGTTATACAGATGTTCCCATTGTTATCTCAAGAAGATCTACAAAAAGATATGGATGAGTCAGGCTCTTACCATTTTACGGGTATTGGTAGATGTAGACATGATTACACTCAAGGTCAATGTGGTATGCACTATATGTGCTTACGGAACTGTATTAATTATAAGCGTAAGAAAGGTGATCCTGATGAAGTTAAAGAATTAACAGTCAGACTCAATACAACTCAAAAACAAATGGATCTTGCTAAAGAAGACGCTGATGATGATTTTCAAGGTGCAAATAACTGGTATTTAAATCATAAAGAGCTGGTTAATGGCTGTAAAACTGCACTAGCAATTGAAAGTAATGATAATATACAAATAGGTGAAATAGTTCAGATATTTCCTAATGGCATAGATCAGTGTGAGGAACATGAAAGTGAAGAAACATAGGTATATAACTGCTGACGATGAGTCTGATATTTTAAAGTATCTGGAAGAGTGGAAAACAGGGAGATACGGGAAAAAACTTAATTGGGGTATATTGGATAAAGCCTTTGGCTTTTCTCGGCAAGCCTTAAGTGGCAATAAAAATATATATGATGCTTATATTGAAACCAAAGAGAAGTTAAAAGAAGCAAATACTGAAATTGACGCTTTAAGTGATATAGCAAAAGAAAATAAAGAGCTTAAAACGGAACTATCAAAAGCAAATAAAAAAATACATGAATATGAGCAAAAGTATATTAGATGGCAAGTAAATGCAATGGCTAAAGGTGTCAGTGTAGAGGCTCTTAATAAAGCGGTTGATCCTTCAATTAAAGAAGAGCTTCGTAAACGAGCTCAAGATAATTAGCCTTGATTAGATTTAGTTGGATTAGTCAGCATGCGATCTTACGAATTAAAAAATAGAGTTTGATATAAACTGACAACTCAGAAGAAAATTTAAAGCTATAGAGAGAGCTGATAATCCACATTATAAGCATCAACATCAATAATCACCTTATGACTTCAATTAGCCAAAAGCGGAAGTTAGGATTTGAGTTAAAAACGGCAGTTCAGAGATCCTAAAGCTTCCTTATTCACTTAAAAATTTACGTCTTTTCATAACTGAAATTGTGCCGGAAATTTTTGCACAGAATTAGATCTCAAATCTCCAAAGCGGACATATGAATCATTCAAATTTCAAAAGAATTTAGAGTATTAAGCCTATGGCGCTAACGCCCCAAAGCACCATAGAGTATAAAACTTATGCTCATTTTGTCTGCAATCGAGGCGTATAAATCAAAGATTTTCTAGGTATTGCGAAGAAGAGGATTCTATAATGGTACCCTATATTGTCTCGTTGCTGTTGGGGATACCATGATATTACTGTTAAGATCCTATCCTAAGATATCATCCCACAAAAAAGAAGTCATTTCCGAGTTAGGGAATTTGATGATTCATTTTTTCTCGTTTAGTCGTTAAGTAATTCATATTTGTTGGAAGCACTTCTGGTAATATTTCAACTCTCTGAACATCAATACCGGCTAACGCAAGAGCATTAATTTTTGCAGGGTTATTAGTCATCAAATCAATTTTTTGCACTTGCAGTCGCTCAAGAATTTCTTGGCAAACTTGATAATCTCTCATGTCTTCCTTGAAACCTAACAATAGGTTTGCTTCGACTGTATCAGCACCTTGATCTTGTAAATGATAAGCTCTTATTTTGTTATATAAACCAATGCCTCGTCCTTCCTGACGCATATATAACAAAACACCACTGCCACGTTCAGCAATACTTTCCATTGCGATAGCTAATTGTTCACCACAATCACAACGATTTGAAAACAACGCATCTCCGGTCAAACATTCAGAATGCACACGTACCAAGACACGTTCACCTTCAGCCCATTTACCCATAGTTAATCCGATGTGTTCTTTACCATCGGATAATCCATAAAAGCTATGAATAGTAAATTCACCAAATTTAGTTGGCAATATTGATTGAGAGTCGTTTTGATGTTTTATTTTCATAAATTCGTTTGGGTTAATCTGTATTTTTATTTCATGTTTTGCCGTCATAGTCTCATTCCCTATATCTTAATTAAAGCAAATTGAGAAATGAGATTTTATACACCTTTAAGTTAAATGCTTAAAAAGGTTTTAAAGTGGCACAACCCAGCCGAATTTATCTTCCCGAGTACCATACTGAATTCCCGTCAACTCATTATAGAGCTCCCTTGCAACATCACCTGTTTTGTTATTGTTAATTACATACTCTTTACCTTTAAACTCGAATTTTCCTACGGGTAAAATATCTGCAGCAGTGCCGGAGCCAAAAGCTTCCGTTATTTTACCACTGTCAATACCAGCTAGAACATCATCAATATCTAAGCATTGTTCTGAAATTTCATAACCCAAGGCAGGTGCCAATTTTAAGATCGAATCGTGGATAATACAGGGCAATATATTTCCGTTTTGTACAGGGGTTACAACATGCTTTCCTTCATAAACGAAATATATATTAATTTCGCCAACATTTTCGATATACCTCCCTTCAACAGGGTCTAACAAGAGAACTTGAGAATACCCCAATTGAATAACTTCTTCTGAATTTAATATACTAGGCATATGACTACCACCTGTTTTGAACTCTCCATTACCGTCTTTTACTGCACGACGATATTCATCGGCGACGAAGACTGAAATAGGTATCAACTCTCCTTTGAAATAACTACCGGCAGGTCTTGTAATTATATAGTGGCTATAATCACGACTTGAGCCGTGATATAGTTTAGTGCTGGCCGCAATCATTATTTGCCGTATTAATAAAAATGCGCCTTGTTTGTCAGGAACCCAATCCTGATCTAAATAAACTAACGACTTTATGGCTTCCAAGTGCAAACTTTCATCAATTTCAGGCATTAACATACGCTTTGCTGAACGATTAAAGCGCTTTACATTGTCTTCAGGACGAAATAAATTGATATCACCATTTACATTTCGATATGCTTTGAGACCTTCAAGTATTTTCTGATTAGAATGCAAAAAAGCAGCAAAGGGTTCTAGAGGTAAAGACTGGTAAGGACAAATGACAGCGTTATGCCAGCTATGTTCTAGAGTAAAATGTTGTATGAACATATGATCAGAAAAAGTCTCGCCAAAGTAAAGCTCTTCAGGGCAAATACCTCGTTGGCTTGGTGAAAGGGATGTAATTTCAATCATCATACTTAACAACTCATTTATATTTATTTTAATTGAAGTGACCAACTGATTTATGCTATTCATTTCATCATTTTTTGGGGGCAGCTGAATTTTTACAACTGAACTTACACCAAGAAATGATCTGAACAACTACACTTCTCTTTGAAGATTGATTGTAACCTAAAGCGAACATCTACAATCAAGATTTGCCTGAAAATAACTCACGCATCTTTTGAGGACAAAATGTCGATTTTCCTGAATTTTTGTCAACATATACCACGACAGATTGGGCCTCAACGGCCAATAACCTTTGTTGCCAAACTTCTTGAATTAAAGTTAACGAACTATTGCCCACCTGTTTTACTCGTGTTTTTACTTGCACCGTCGTATCATTAAAGATTTCACGGCGAAAATTTTGTTCAAGATTCACCAACATATAAGTAAACCGCATCGGGGCTAATAACTCTTCAAAAAACTCATGCCTAGCCTCTTCTAGCCAAACTGGTAGAGCTGTATTACTTACATGACCAGAAGCATTAACTTCACTTGTGCGTGGTTTAATTACTATTTCGTGCATTCTTTTTTCCTTAAATATGGAGGGCATTAATTTTAATATCTACATTGTTCTAGTCAACTTCCAGACTCCCTCCTGTCAACAACAGAATAATAATCTAAAGTAATAAATCTGTCCTGTAGTGATGTGATGGACAACTTGCACCTAAGTTTGGTATTTTGTACCAAAATTAGGTGCACTTTAAACTTTGAACAGTGCTATAACGTTTTTGCCAACTCTAAACCAACAGCGAAGGCTTTCTTCGCATCCATACCTCGGGCATCTTGTGCTGCGCCAATAACATGTACGTTAACACCACTATTTTCGAGTTCACTCACAAGATCGCTACGAGATTTTTGTCCCGCACATACAATAACTGTATCAACATCTAAAACTTTATTTTCGCCTTTGTGAGTAATATCAACGCGTTTTGAGTCAACTTGGTTAAAAGTAACACCGCCCCACATTTTAACTTGACGCTTTTGCAAAATGGTACGGTGGATCCATCCTGTGGTTTTACTTAAATCAGAGCCCACTTTCATATCTCGCACTTCAAGCATGAAAATTTCTCGATCAACAGGCGGTATCGATTGCGTTTTAGTAATACCGCCACGGGTTGCAAAATTACTATCAATGCCCCATTCCGCCATAAACGCTTCTTTACTTTGTTGTTGATGCCCTTCAGGCTCAGTAAGAAATTCTGCAACGTCAAAACCAATCGGTCCTGCGCCAATAATTGCTACACGTTTACCAACCGTTTTTCTATCAACGAGTACATCAAGGTAATTCAAGTATTCTGCCGTTTCAGTTCCAGGGATTGGTGGTGTCCAAGGACGTACACCAGTCGCAACGACAACGTCGTCATACCTTTCTTCAAGCAATTGCTCCTTAGTTGCAGTTTGCCCTAAGCGAACATTTACTTCTGCGCGTTCAAAACGATGTTTGAAATAGCGTAATGTTTCAAAAAACTCTTCTTTGCCAGGAATACGTGCAGCAATTTCAAACTCACCACCCAATGTATCGCGTGATTCAAATATCGTTACCTGATGACCACGTTCCGCAGCAACGGCCGCAATAATCATTCCAGCAGGGCCTGCACCCACTACAGCAATTTTTCGAGGCTGTTCGGTTGGTTGTACCTTTACTTCGTATTCTTTACACGCATTTGGATTAACAAGGCAAGTGGCTACTTTTCCTTCAAAAACTTGATCTAAACAGCCTTGGTTACAACCGATACACGTATTTATCTCATTTGCTCGACCTTGTTCCGACTTGATAACAAAATCAGGATCTGCCAAGAAAGGACGTGCCATCGACACCATATCAGCCTGTCCGTTAGCGATGATTTCTTCAGCAACTTCAGGTGTATTAACTCGATTACAGGCGACAACAGGTACACTTACTTCTTTACGCAACTTCGCTGTTACACCACTAAATGTTGCGCGTGGTACACCAGATGCAATGGTAGGCACACGCGCTTCATGCCAACCAATACCGGTATTGATGATATTAATACCAAGCTTTTCTACTTCTTTAGCTAAAGAAACAACTTCTTCCCAACTACTACCGCCTTCAACTAGATCGAGCATAGACAAACGGTAAATAAGAATAAATTCTGTCTCTTATACACATCTGACGCTGCCGACGAAGAG
>CAJXRC010000015.1 GCA_913058405.1 uncultured Colwellia sp.
TACGAGATCTAGTACGGTCTCGTGGGCTCGGAGATGTGTATAAGAGACAGGAGTTCCTCAAACGTCCTGAAACACACATCTTCAAGTAGCTTGGGTATAAGTAAAGGACTAAGCTAATTCAACTATAGACCACATCACATCATAATTTTTAAAATTTCCATAAGCACTAACTGGTGGTTTCACATTATGGAATGCAGTGCTAGTTAATAAGGCTCTAAATAAAGCTCCCTTCCCTCAAAAAACGCAAAAAAAAGACCAAGCTAAATGAATACCAAAAGGTATAGCTTGGTCTTTGCTTTTATAGCCGTTAGTAGTTAAATAACGTAAAGATACGATTTGTTACCTTACTAAATCTCGTTGTTCTACTCAGCTGCCTTGGTCTTATATTTTTCAAACCACGCAAGAGTATGCTCAATTTTAGTAATCATTCTCGATGGTTTTCCCGCGATACCATGAGGCGAGCCTGGTACTTTGACTAACACAGTATCAACCTTTCTTAATTTCAGCGCTTGATAGAACTGCTCAGTTTGCGCCATTGGTGTACGTAAATCTTCTTCACCTGTCATCAACATAGTTGGTGTTGTAACGTTACCTACTAATGACATTGGAGAACGCTTCCAATAATGTTCAACGTGTTCCCATGGCATTCCAGGGAATTGTGTCGGTATTTGCCCTAAACCACTATCCGCAGTTAGCACTTTACTTAACCAGTTAATAACCGGTTTAACCACTACAGCGGCAGAAAAACGATCGGTTAAGCCAATAGCATAAGCCGTTGCAATACCGCCAGCAGAGCCGCCAGCAATAAACAAATTATTTTCATCAATAAAGCCCAAGCCCAACATAGCATCAACACCTGAGTTATGATCGGCAAAATCTTCTTTCGAACTGTATTTATACTTCAATAACATGGCAAAACGCTCGCCGTAAGAACTACTACCGCGATGGTTATCATAAAACACCACATAACCTTGCGCTGCAAAGCGTTGAAGTTCAGCAGAGAAATGTGGGCCGTAAGCTAAGTGTGGACCACCATGGATCTCTAAAATAAGGGGATACTTTTTCTTAGGGTCGAAGTTTGGAGGGGTAACGTACCAACCCTGAATAGGCTCATCATCAAATGATGATTTATAATTAATTTCAGTGACTTTACCTAGGTTTTTATGTGCCAATAAATCTTCATTTAATTGTGTTAGTTTAACAATTTTTTTACGGGTGTTAATAACTGCAACATCTGCTGGACGTGAACTACTACCTTGCGTAAAGGCCATATAACCTTCACTTGAGGCGGTAAAACCACCACTGATATAAGGACGACCAATGCTACTTCCTACTAGAGTATCCGTTAAGTCTTTAACTTTACCTTTGGTTGAGATAGTCGCCAATTTACGCTTACCAAAATCATCATAAGTCATCGCTAACAACGAGCTTGATAACCATTGTGGGTCTTGGACAGAGCGGTCAAAATCACTCGCAATCTCACTCGTTTTTTTAGACTTCCAATCCATAATATTTAATTTGGCATTACGATAAGGGTTCAATGCGTTAGAAGTCGACAAAAAGGCAAGTTTCTCACCATTTTCAGAAAACACAGGATTAAATTCTTTACCCGGTGTAGAAGTTAATTGCGTTAGCTCACCATCTTTTACCATCACTTTAAATAAATCACCTTCAAGTGATTTATATTCCCAATCTGAAATACGATTTGCTGAAAAAACGATAGCATCACTTTTTTTATTCCAAGCAAGCTTTCCTTTATGATGAAAATTCCCTTGAGTGATCTGACGTGGAGTACCACCCTCACTAGGTAAAACAAAAATATGTTTGTAACCCGGTTTAAGCAATCCACGGCCATCTGCTTGATAATATGCTTGATCAATAACAACGACAGGTTTTGACCATTTAGCCCCTTTAGGCTTTTTAGGCATGTTGGCAATAACCGTTCTTTTATCGGCAACAAGTTGTGTAAACGCCAGCCATTTTCCATCTGGCGACCAAGTTAAACTGCTCACACCGCCTTGCACTTGGCTAACTAAAGCTGTGCGATTTTGTTTAAGGTAATGCACGTGTATTTGATAACTGCCGGTTAAATTACTGACAAAGGCAATTTTTTCGCCATCAGCTGACCAACGTGGTTGTGAATATTGTTTGTCATCAGAAAAAAGTGGTAACTGCTTTTTACTGTCAACATCAACCAACCATAAGTTTTTGTTTTTATCATCAGTCATAATATTGTTTGAATTTCTGATATAAACAATTTTTTCGCCATCTGGAGATATTTGCGGATCGCTGGCATATTCCAGTGAAAAAATATCTTTAGCTTCAAAGAGGTTACTAGCCCCTGTACTACTAGCAACAGTGGTATTTGCCACCGTTATGAAAGGTGTCGCTAGAACACTAACAGCAAAAGCTAATCGACAAGAAAAGCGAGAAAAAGAACGCATTGGTTTACTCCAATATAAAAGTGAGCGTTAAGGCTGGCTCACCGAATGATGAATAACAATCTATTATTGTATACAAAATATTTTAAATGCACAGGTCATTTACTGGCTTTTGTCTTATATCTTGGTGAGTTAGTCGCAAGTGAAAGGTTAAATATCTTAAAAGACGATATTAATAGTTAAATTTTCAGTGTGATACACTCTTTATAATTTGCTTACCCAATATTTATTCTCCAAGGAAAATTCATGAAAAAATTTATGCTGGCCGTCGGTTTTTCAACGCTACTACTGGGCTGCTCTGATAATGAAGTCGGTGATGTTTCATTAGGTATGTTTACGCTCAAGGATATTAAACTAAATACCTTAGTTGACCCGATAGTGCCGGGCGTTACTTGTCATATAGCAAGTGTTGAAGCGAATTTGAGCTTGTCTGATCCCAGTGATAGTTCAATCGCTTGTCGTCAAACAGGTGAAATCACCTCAGCTATGATCGCTCAAATAGATAAAAGTAAATCTGGCGAAGTGGTCTTTAAAAAATCAAAAAGCATCTTTTTTAAAACCATGAAAGTAAGACGTATTTATGACGCCCAAAATCAAACATTGATGTATTTGTCTTACGCGACCAAAGAAACATCAGGAAGTTTTAAGCATAGTCTTTCTACGGTTCCGTTATGGGGAACTAAAGCCTATACAGCACCACAAATCATCTTAAAAAATGATGGGTAAATCCGCTTTGAATACCGTAACGAAATAAGAAAGTTTAATTACTAAGTGGCTGGCTGCACATAATCATTAAAATAACTATTCACCGATAATGAAATGATCACTGAACTCCACAGTGATCATTATCGCTTATCACAATCAACATAGAAGCCATTTTTGACTTAAACATGCTAATTAAACTAAGCTGAGCTTTATAGCAATTAGCATCAATACAAATCCTGCTACTTTATCAACTTTTTGTTTTTGTCGATTGAAACGAGGCAATATGCTTGGGTGTGATAACAATAAAGCCACACCGCTGTACCAAATAAAATGTGCCAACACTATGATCAAGCCATAACTTATTTGCATTATTATCGGGGTATCTATCGACACCACTTGCGTAAAAATACTTAAGAAGAAAATAGATGTTTTGGGGTTTAATATATTGCAAGTAAAGCCTAAACGTAATGCCACAAAAGCTGACATTTGAGTCGTTGAACTGCTTTGGTCTTTATTTAAACTCTCGCGTGTTGTTAATAACTGCCAAGCAATATAAATAAGATAAGCCGCACCTAAATATTTGATTGCTGAAAATAACCATGGCGAATTTGCTATCACTACTGCTAATCCAGCAATAGAATAGCTGGCGTGAATACAAACAGATAAACACATACCTAAGCTCATATATAAACCTGCAAAACGGCCATTGTAGATGCTCGTACGTGTCACCATCACAAAATCAGCGCCGGGTAGCATAGCCATAAAAATAGCAATTGTGCTCACCGCTATAATTTCTGCCATATAAGTATTTATTAACAATTCCATATTTACCTCTTACAATTTTAAGTTTGCTCGCAGCAACTCATTTATTACTATGCAACTATGTTAATATATGATTTATTTTAAACAATACAGTTAATTGACAAAGGACTTGTGCCTCATGAACACAAATAAATTAATCCCTTTATTATCTGATATGGCTATTTTTGTCACTGTGGTCGAGCAAGGAAACTTTAGTAAGACAGCAAAAAAACTTGGGGTCACACCTTCAGCAGTGAGCCGTCAGATTAGTAGGTTAGAAGATGCGTTAGGCATCAAACTATTGCAGCGTACTACAAGGCAACTGGCGTTAACGGAGTCAGGTAAGTTAACCTTTGATTATTGTAAACAGATGGTTGAGTCTGCGGATCAAGCAGTTAATGCCAGTCGCTCTGCAACATCGACGGTTAGTGGGCTGTTGCGAGTATCAGCGCCAAAATCACTTGCGAACAAGGTGTTACGACCACTATTTGTTGAATTTTTAAAATGCTATCCGGACATTCAGTTACACTTAAAAGTAACCGACCGTATTTTAGATCCTATTCATGACGGTGTTGATTTCTTGATTCATATTAATGATTACCCGATTGAAGCCTTAGTAAATATTAAAATTGGTCGCGTTGAACAGGTTTTATGTGCCAGCCCTGAGTTCCTAAAAAGTCATACACCACCAACACACCCCGATGATTTAAAATATTTATCATGTATTTGTTTAGGCGAAAACATGGTCGATAACCGTTGGCGCTTTATTAATGAAAATCAACAAACAACCGTACAAGTGGCAGGTTCATATCTACTTAACCACAGTGACATGCGTCGAGATGCGATAGAACAGGGTTTTGGTATAGGGCCATTGCCGGATTATATCGCGCAACAGGGTATTAAAACGGGGAAGCTCATTCCATTATTGGAAGGTTGGCAATTAACAGGGAGTTACCAAGGTGATATTTGTTTACAGTATGTACAAAGTAAATACCTACCTAATAAAAACCGTGTGTTTATCGATTTTATGAAACAAAAGTTACTTATAATCCAGCCTGATTCGTAAGTGGTGGTTAGGGTCTGCTTTATTGTTTAATGAGTGATCATGATGAAATTACGCTTTGGGTAAGATCACATTAAATTGAGCGCCTTGTAACTCAGCTGAGTTTTCAATAATAATCTCGCCGTGGTGCCACTCAACAATTCGCTTAACGATGGCAAGGCCCATTCCGTAGCCTTTCACTTTTTTCTCCGTACTTTCTCCGCGAATAAAAGGTTTAAGAATTTTTTCCCTTTGATCTGCTGGGATCCCAGGTCCATTGTCAGCAACCGTTATAACAATAGTACTGTCTTGCGCTATTATTTTAACCGCTATTTTTCCTTTACAATACTGATGGGCGTTTTGTAATAAATTACTCATCAAAATCATCAAATAGGAGAGATCACCATCAACGAATACCGCTTGCTTTGGTGCATCAAAAGTTAGTTGAACATCATCCTGACTTTTGTTTTTAATACAAGTCGCCGTCAGTGCTGAAAAATCAACTGGCGCTTTATTTATAGTAATTAAGGTTTGATCTAAACGCGCATAACTCAATAAGCTCTCTACCAAATCGACCATTTCATCAACGTTATCACTAATGCGCTGTTCAAAACGTTTTCGCAAGACAGGGTCATCTTCTTCTTGAATGGTATCAATGCCAAAGCGGATACGTGCAAGCGGTGTGCGTAAATCATGAGAAACGGCACTACTAAGCAGTTTTATATCAGTCACTAAATCATCGATACGCTGCGCCATGCGATTGAACTCTAATTCTAAATCACGAATATACGAAATAGAGCCAACATCAATACGTTGGTTTAGATTACCTTCACCAAATGACTTGGCCGTTTGACGCAAAGTCATTAACCTTCTCATTAGCGGATAAAGCCAAAGCAACATTAATAACAGTACGGCTAGATAAAATAGACTGGTCAGTAAAATGGGTAAAAATGAGTTATTTTGATGAACCGTTACCGGGGGAGTTGTGAGCACTAAAAGTTCATCCGTAGCTGGCAGGTAAAAATGCATGGCGATACTATCATCGGTTTCAAGTAATAACGGCTGCCCTGCGACTAAGTCGGTGAGTAAAGGTTGCGGTAGGGGGAAATTCGTTAACGGTTTCAAACGTAATGACAATGTCCTTTCACTCGGCCATTGTTGGATAAATTCTTGACGATTATCAATACCAGAGAGTGCGATTGATAAGTGAGTGCCTACTTGCTCTAACGTATCAATGACACTCTGCTGGCCACTCGTTTCTTGATTTGACTGCGTAGCACTTTGATCAAGGTTTTGGTTGAGGTATTGGTTATAAATACCATCAAACATCCAACCTAAACCTATGGTTGCGATAAGCACCACGGCGACTAATGAAAGTGTCAAATTACGCATTAAGTTTACCTAGTAATATTAAGAAGAAGGCCGTTAGGTTTTATTATAAAAAATTATACTTACCAGACATCATTAGCAAATAAATAACCTTTGCCCCAAATCGTTTTGATACGAAAAGGCTCTGATGAATCATCTTTTAGCTTTTTACGTAACCTTGAAATGCGTAAATCAATAGAACGATCAAAACCATCATAATCAAAACCACGAAAATGACTGACCAACTCTTTTCTCGACACAACCTGCCCAGCTTTTGTGGCAAGAAACCATAAAACATCAAATTCATTAGAGGAGACTTTGATCGACTCGCCGTCCAGAGTAACGCTTCGGGCTTGTTCACTAATGACCAAACCGCTAAATTTTAATACGCCTTTGGATTCAAGTTCGTCATCCGTTAACTGCTGAACCTTACTTTTATCTGCTGTTCTAGATTTATCTTCTCGACGAAGTAACCCTCGAATACGGGCTAATAATACTCTGGCTCTCACGGGTTTAGTAATATAATCATCGGCTCCCATTTCAAGCCCAAGCACTTCATCAATTTCTTCATCACGTGCGGTGATCATAATAATAGGGTTATCAAAGGTGGCTCGCACTGTTTTACAAACGTCGAGCCCATCCATGCCTGGCAACATGCCATCAAGTAAGACAATATCCGGATTGAGAGATTGTATAAGATCAACTGCATCATCACCGCGATGGCAAGTAGTAACCTTAAATTCACGTCCTATTAAATAATCAGCAATCCACTCAGCGAGATCAATATCATCTTCTACCAATAAAATATGCGGTCTCGCTTGTGCTGTCATTAACGCATTCCTCTACTCAAAACAATAATTACTCTTGCCATAACTTCTATTATCAGAAGCTATGGCTAAAAGTAAACTTAAAAGGTAAAACTAAAAGATACGCCATGACTTTCTTGGCTGACCTTTTTTCTTGTGTACCCATGCCATTTTTACTACCGCAGTGGCAACAGATAAACTTTCATTCTGACGCCTTAACGAAAATTCCAAATTGACCTTACTATCAAATGATTTTTTCATTTCACCCACAGAACTATTTATCCAACAATTGAGTGCTTTAGATTCCCCTGAGGTATATAAGCAATAATTGCCCGGCGTATCAACTTGCCAACTTAACTCGACAGAAACATAACAAGCCTGACCTTGGCGCATAGCAACACATTGCTCAGGACTTACCTTCATGCTAGCTTGAATATCGGTTGCATTCGCCACTGAACTTATTACCAGTAATAACATTAATAAGCAGGACGTTTTTATTTGTAAAAGCAGTCTTTGTAACCGCTTTTTAATTTTAGTAAGCTTTTTAGCGTGCATAATGATGCTCCCCTAAAAAACGAAAGTTAGTAGAAGACCGCCTCTAACACCGTCTTCAACGGCATCTTGACGAGTAGAAATACTACGATCTGATAGTGCGTTATAACCTACATAGCTACCGATAACCCAATCGGTTGTTAGTGGATATTCAATGCCGATCTCTGCCGAATAACTGATACCTGCCTTCGTTGACAAATCATCTTCAACCCAGGTTTGTACGCCATAAGGAGTCACTTCTTTTGAACGGTATTGTAACCCTAAGTTAGTGTACAAATTCCAGTTTCTAACTTGCCA
This sequence comes from uncultured Colwellia sp., assembly GCA_913058405.1. Taxonomy (GTDB): domain Bacteria; phylum Pseudomonadota; class Gammaproteobacteria; order Enterobacterales; family Alteromonadaceae; genus Colwellia. Next base: position 8,013 of record CAJXRC010000015.1, read on the forward strand.
GTCATAACTGTATGAAATAGAAGCTTCGATACCATCACTGCCTTCATCGTTGCGACTAACCGGTGAGTATATCAATTGCAATTGACTGTTTTCATAAAAGCCGGTCATTCTCAGACCTGCACGTTCATCTTCATTACGCGTTTGAATGCCTTCTAAACCTTCAATGCCCCGCGTACTGTATTGATAAAATAAATCGAAAGAATAATCATCACTATTATAGAAGTTGACTCCCCATGCTGGCATAGAGTACATACCTTGAATTCGTCTAGTACTTATTCCTGGTGATTCAATAAATAGTCCGAGTAACTGTACTCGGTAACTTATCGCTACATCAAATTCTGATTCAGTATCTTCATTCGAAGAAAGAGTATAATCATCGCCAAAACTGCTTATAGCACTGACATCAACATAAAAGCCATCACGACGATTATGAATGAGACGGTGAACTTTCTCACATTTTTCATCATCTTCATCACAGTTTCGAGATTCATGGTTTTCACATTCGCCGAAACAAACAGAAAACTCATCTTCTTCTTTTGATTCAGTTGTTGGCCCTTTCTGATCATTTACTGCTTTAGCTGTATTTTCACTTTCAACAATAACCTTTGCTTTCGTAATCTCGGCTATTTTATTATTTTCATCCGCATTAGTTGCTTGCTCATTCTTGTCACTGTTAACTTCGGCGGTATTTTTATTACTTATTGCCTGCGAAGTGGCTTCAGTAAGTTTCTCTTCGAGATCAGAATTTGCGCTAGCAGCAAAAGAAGTCAAAATGACACTGGAGGCAATTAGGCTAATGACGGCTATTTTTGTTATATTTTTCATATATTCCCTATGAACGTCTGTTTTTGTTAACCGTAATATTAACTAAGCTTTGCAAAAATAGACGTAACACAAATTAAGCTGATGTATCAATTTGTATCATGTTTTAACGCAATAATAACATCGCTTTACATTATGAGGAATCAAGATAAGGTCAATTGAATTAATAAAGGTTATAACTCCCCTTTTAAAAGAAGCAGTCAGAACAAAGCGGAAAAAACAATGGTAATACCAACCAGACTAACTAAGTGATCTTTTTAAATGGTCTAAATAGCCAATAACATCGTTGCTTTCAATCTCAATAGCCAGCTATTGCTCATTCAAGCGCCTTATTATTGAAAATTTATTCTCATTAAAATTTGAACCATTAATTAATCTGATTGGTATAAGAGTAGATGCTAAGGCTTTAGTAAAAAGTCCTTGAGCTAAACTGTATCGATATATTGGAAAGCCGCACTATATCGTTTAACAACTATAGTTAGAGTTTTTACAGGGGGGGGGAAATTCTAGCGAAAATATTTTGGTCTTCAGGTACTTTTGATCTAACCTGTTTTAAGGTCAGATCAATAGGGTAACCCGCTAAAGCTGCGACGGTAGATATAACAACAAGCGCTAATACGAATATTGCTCAAAGTCGGTAATCTCTCGTCTTAAACGGCGTTGCTCTTTAATTGATTCAATTTCACGCCATTTACGTTTTCGATCACTACCTTTAGCTTTACCTTTTTTATCAGGTCTTGTTAGTTCATCTTCATCGTCGAAAACATCCGTTTCATGCCAATATTCGTTATTCATAGTACTCTCCTCTCACTAACGTTAAATGGCAATTTAAGGGAGTTAGATGAAAGTAATATGAAACAAACATGACATTTTGATGAAAGCGCGAATTAATTAGTGGCTGTGACCAATCAAACTAATTCAATCACTTTACTTAGACTTGATTTTTAAACCTTTTAAGAATGCAGATAATACTTCATCAGAACAGTCTTTATAGTGCTTATTATTTACATTTCTAAAAAAAGCGCTTAGTTCATACTTACCTAAACTTAAATCAGCTAATTCAAGTGTAGCAATAACTTCTTCAGCTTTTAAAGACAAGGCTATTTTCACTTTATTAAAGATCATGTTATTGGTTAATTCTTCTTCAACCGGACGCTCTGGTCCATCACTAGGACCTCTTTTAGCAATGATAAGACCATTTAAAAAACTGGCAAATTGCACATCTTCTAATGGTTGATAAGCAGCATCATCTTTTTCTTTAAAGAAGTTTACAAGCTGTTCTGCACTTATCTCACACTGGCTTAACGCAAAAGTTGTCAGGATTGTTTCATCGGTTAAATCAAAGATAGTGCTGATGCGGCGAAGGAGGTCGTTATTAATCATTTAAGAGCCTAAAAGTTGTTTGCTTGAGCAGTGAGTAATTCATTGCTTGAGAAATATTTCTAAATATTGGCATAGTATAACTGACTATAATACCGATCGTACTAATTTATTGACCACTTAGCGAGAATTAAAAGGCTTAGAGGCAAGGCAGTGATTGCAGAGAAGGGTTGCTCCCTTGTCAAAATCAATGACGCTGAATGTAAGCCTTATAAACTCGTCCTTTGGGAGCTCATTAGCAAACAGATAACATCACAAAAAAAATGAAATATAGAGTAATTATAGTTAACTCCTTTTGCTTGTTTTAAGCTCGCTATTGTAGATCTAAGTTGTCCAATAAATTAATACGAATGGTATACATTAGCGTGTTTTGATTACAAAAATGAAACTTGCCCATACTACACGTTTAGCTAAGTAGCTAACTTTTTAATATTGATGAAAATTTGTCAAAAGCACAAATTGTAATTATTATTAGTCAGGTAAATGTAACTAATTATAATCATTGCCAATAAAGGAAATTCAATGAACGCAATAGACGCCCCCATGACACAACTTGAAACTCTCACTATGAAGGCCTACGAACTTGGCCTAATTTACGCCCCTCGATTAGTTTTATCAATTCTTACGTTATTGATCGGTTTATGGATAATCAGTGGCATTACTAAGTTAGTAAAAGCTTCAATGGTTCGTTCAAAGGTAGATCCAACCTTAGTCCCTTTTATGGGAAGCTTGGTTTCTTGGTTACTTAAATTACTACTATTTATCTCTGTTGCTTCAATGATAGGTGTTGCTACGACTTCATTTATTGCGGTATTAGGTGCGGCTGGCCTAGCCATTGGTTTAGCGCTGCAAGGTAGTTTAGCTAACTTTGCCGGCGGCGTACTTATTATGGTATTTAAACCTTATAAAGTAGGTGATTTGATTGAATCTCAAGGTCATTTAGGTGTTGTTAAAGAAGTGCAAATCTTCAATACCATTTTACTTTCGCCACAGTCAAAACGCATTATTATTCCAAATGGTGCAACCTCTAATGGCTCTGTTATTAACTATACAGTTGAAGGTAAAATTCGTGTTGATCTTACTATCGGTGTTTCTTACCTTGCCGATATCGATCAAACTAAAGCTGTGTTAATGGATGTTCTACTAAATAATGACAAGGTATTAAAAACACCAGCTCCGTTTGTTGGCGTATCTGAAATGGCTGACAGCTCAGTAAACTTTGCCGTTCGTCCACATTGTTTACCTGAGCATTACTGGGCTGTTTACTTTGAAGTCAATGAAGCTATCAAGAAAACCCTTGATAAGAATGGTATTGCTATTCCGTTCCCGCAACGCGATGTACATTTAATTCAAGCATAAAATTAGGTAAGCGTTAAGAAGTTAACTTTTATCGTAAAGCAAAAAAACCGTTAGTGGCTCGCCATTAACGGTTTTTTTATCTCGGTATTTATATATTCGCCATTGTATTTTTACGATACTAGCTTTAACAATAACCGCTTAATAATACAGCCTAAGCTATTTATTTTTTAGAGGCCGCGTATTTAGTGACATAGTTTAATTTCGAGAGTGGTACCGTCTTTTTCACGGGAAATTCTTCAAACTCTTTTCGTTCAATAATATGGCCCAAGCGACTTTCAATAGCACAAAGCTCTCTAAAGTTATCCTTAGAAACTAACGAAATTGCTTCACCAGATGCTCCCGCTCGACCCGTTCGGCCAATACGGTGAATGTAGTCATCGACTTGCGCAGGTAAGTCATAATTGATAACACGCGAAAGTTCACCAATATCAAGTCCACGTGCCGCAATAGCAGTTGCAACTAAAAACTTTATTTTTCCCGATTTAAAATCATTGAGGATTTTTTCACGATTATCTTGTGCTCTTCCGCTGTGAATACTTTCAGCAACAATACCGCGTTTTTCCAACTGACCGACTAGTTTTGCCGCGCCATGTTTAGTCTCAATAAAAATGAGTGCTTGTTGCCAATTTTGCGTAGTAATTAAATGGCTTAATAACGCTGACTTGTTCGTTTTATCAACCGTTACCAACCACTGCTCTATTTTAGGTTTAGAGGCTTTATCTGCACCGATAGAAATTTCAACCGGCTTGTGAATTGTTCTTTTCGCTAACCCACGAACTTCTTCAGACATGGTGGCAGAAAAGAGTAAGTTTTGACGGTGCTCAGGTAAACGCTCAATTATTTTATTAATGTCATCAATAAAACCCATATCAAGCATTCTATCGGCTTCATCAAGTATCAACATATCAAGCACATCAAAATGTAAAACCCTTTGATGTGCCATATCGAGTAAACGACCCGGTGTAGCAACCAATATGTCTACACCCCAAATTAATCGCTGCTTTTGTTCTTGTGCGTCAACACCGCCATACATTGCCATAGAGCTAAGATCTAAATATTTAGCGTACTGACTAATACTCGCTTCAACTTGAACAGCAAGCTCACGCGTAGGTACAAGAATAAGAGCACGAATACGTTTAGCACGTAACTTCTTCTCTGTTTCTTTGTATCGACTATTCAGTTGCTCTAATAATGGCAAAACAAAACTAGCTGTTTTACCTGTACCTGTTTGTGCTGCGGCAATAATATCTTTGCCCGCTAAAACAACAGGTATTGCTTTTTGTTGAATAGCTGTTGGCTTGGTATAGCCTAGATCAGCAATGGCGTTGAGTATTGGGGTAGATAATTTAAGTGTTGAGAAGGACATAATGTGTCTTAGCCATAGTAATAATCACACTGCGATGATAATTTGCCTTAGTTTAATATATTGCGGGCAAAATACAGATGATAGGAACGATAATGCGCGGAGTATAGCAGTTATCTATACCCATTCCACTTGAAGATGCATGATTCAGCTGGAATTAGAAACGCCTTTAGGCAAGGCATTGATTGAAGAGAATAGTTATTCTATAGTCGAAATCAATAAAGCAGCATAAAGCGTTTCTAAACCAGCCCCTTGGGGAAGAAGACTGAGCGAGCATCTTCAAGTGGAGCGGGTATATAGTGCGTAGAAGCAAGAAGCTACTTGCTTAAGATAAAGCATTAAATACCTAAAAATTATCCTAGAGTACACTTAGTTCAAGCGCGAACAGCCGTTAAGACAAACGCATAATTATAGCTATGCATTAAAGATAGGTTATAATAATAGGAGTAAATTTCGAGCTCTGCTCAAGATAATTGGATCTATCTACCCTATGAAAAATACAGAAAGTACAACCGATACAACAACAGAAAAAGACATTGCTTTAGGTAATGTTTATGTGATGACACATTCTTTTTTTTCCGATGTAGTGAAAATAGGCTGTACCACTGAAGATCCTCAAGAATATGCTAAATCACTATCAGCTAAGACTATTGGTGAATACAGCGTTGCTTTTTCATTACAGTGCAATAACCCTTGTAAAGTAAAAAAACAAATAAAGAAATACTTAGACGCGCAAGAATACGTTAATGAGTTTTACCAAGTATCACCTGACGTTGCCAAAAAACTATTAAAAAGAGAGACTTTAGTCATTCCAAGCCTTAGTAGCTTTTAGTTAAAAAAAAGCATTGCTCTAGATGAACAATGCTTTTAATGATTACCCTACCGAAACTACTTAGTGATATCAGCTCAGATAAAATTAGATTAATTAAGACTTATTTTAACGATTCTATTTCTGCAAGTGCCTGAGTAAATTCACTCAATTCTATTTCTAAACACTCATCATCGCCTTGCCAGTTAATACCAACAATAACACCATCTTCATTAAGATCTTCAAGCCAAAATTCAAACCAATCGGCTAGCGATATTTCACAAGGAACATAATCACTCCATTCTTCGATGCAATGCTCTTGTGCTAATGCTGAACTAGACCAAAGCGGCATGACTTCGCTATTTTCAAAGCTAGGAGAATCAAGTACAACCCAATCTTCACTCGCTTTATCTTGTAGTGCCCAAATAACTTGGGTAGGTTTAGCTTCTGCCAAAAACGTTTTCAAAATATTGTTGCTATCGCTCATAAGATAAGTACTTCTCTTTAATTAGATGAGCAGATTATAACGGAGTTACCATCAGAGATCATGTTATACCCAAGCTACTTGAAAATACATGTTTCAGAGCTTGGGTAGGGAACGAATACAAGGCATAATTTTTCATTAATGGTTATTACCTAATGATTAAATAACAACGCTGCAGTCTTTTTCTACCCGAACGCCCTTCGGGCAAGGCGATAAGCGACCAACTGTGTCGTTATAAAATGAGGATGAGCGATAACCACACCATACATTTTAAGCCTAGCATTTGGCACGCTTCTCGTATTGCTGAAATCGAGAATTTCCAAGTGGTTTAGGTATTTTTCCAAACCATTCAAAATGTCTGTTAGGTGCTTAAGCTACATGCCTACAGCGTCGATGCAAAAAAGGTGTAGTAACAATGAATTATTGCTAATACCCGTTTAATGGCAACACAGATTTACAGAGCAAAAAACACTTAAAAAATTAAAGGCTTTTTATTTTCTCCCTTGACCTATAAACTTGTCGGCTTTTTCGCTCTGAGATCTGTTTATGCTTTTTCGAATAAATTTCCTTCTGTTGGTGTTATTGTTCACTGCTTTTTCCTCTGCCAATAATATTAGCCAATTTAAAGAAAGCTTCTCTAGCCAAGTTAAAAAGCAATTTAAAGCCTATAACATACCAGGTGGCGCTTATGCCATAGTGCAAAATGATACTATTATTGCCATGGAAACTTTTGGCCATACTGATAAAGCTAAATCTCATCAAGTTGATTACAATACTGTATTTCGATTAGCCTCAGTTTCTAAAACGTTTGCCGCTACAGTTACCACCATGTTAGCGCAAGAAAAGCAGTTAAACTTATCGGATCCAATAACCAAATACGTACCAAACTTTACCCTCGCCACAGATGGTGCAGCACAAAAGATTCAACTCAAACACTTATTAAGTCACTCTAGTGGTTTGATGCCAAATGCCTACGATAATCTTCTGCACGAAAACTGGACTATGGAAAAAATTATTGGCCGTTTTGATCGCATCACACCTATTTGCCAACCTGAAAAGTGCTATGGCTACCAAAATATTGCCTATGGTCTTTTACAACCAGCTATAGAAGCGAGCCAGAGCAAAAACTATGCAACGCTATTACAAGATCGCGTATTTACACCACTAAATATGACCAATGCGTCTTTAGGAATTGATGTATATAAAGAAAAAGAAAATACAGCTAAACCCCATATTCTAAGAAAACGAGTCAAAACAGGACATAAAGACTCTCAAGGTCGAGATATTAGAAAATATGTATGGCGTACAGTAAAAGTAACGCCTGATTATTACAAAGTTGCGCCCGCAGCCGGTGTTAATGCCAGTATTAGTGATTTAGCTAAGTGGCTAATTGCTAATTTAGGACACAAACCAGAGATATTATCTCCCTCACTATTAGCTGAATTAACAACACCGAGAATTAGAACGAAGAAAGACTTACGAAGACGTTTTTGGCGTGGTCATTTAACCGATGCTCATTACGGTTATGGCTGGAGAATTTATCAATTTGAAGGTCACCCCATCATTTACCATTCAGGCTGGGTTGCAGGGTTTCGTGCTGATATAGGTTATTCGCCCGATTTAGATATCGGCTTTGCCATAGTGATTAACGCTGAATCTAATGCGATTAACAAAATATCAAGTCAGTTTTGGATACAAGCAAGTACCCTATTTGATAAAAAGTTAGCTAAACAAGTTAAAAGCTAGTGTTTATAGTATAACAAAGTGATGTGGTACATCGCTTTGTTATTTCAACGTCCTACTTAGCGTAAACTGATTTAAATCAATCCCATTTAATTCAAGTAATAAACCACTAACTCAACTTTTGGATATAAGCCAAGGTTGCCTTGTAATCAATGTAATCCAGTGGGATTTGTTGAATAACACCATCAATTTCGAGCACTAAAGAAGGGAAACCTTGTTGGGTTAATTCTCTTGCTAAGCTCACTTGTTTTTCTAATTCTTTATTTGTTTCTAACGAGTTTATGTCAGTAATAAATTGCGCTACATCTAAAGTATGTGATGTCTGCTCGTTTAGCTCTTTCGCCACACTAACTAACACATCGACATCAGACGGGTTTAACGCGCGTAAGTAATATGCCTGTTGAATTGCCTCTACCATAGGTTTTTGACAAGACTGTTTATGCGCTGCAATCGCTGCTCTACAGGCGTTATACGTTGAGCGTCTTGGCGTATTATCTCGCCAAAAATCATGGTTAAATCTTGTACCTAATTTTTGCTCTATGGTACGCCAATGGTTTTGTATCATCTGCTGTTGATCAATTGGCATCGCACAATCTGAATCAGCAGCCAAACCGCCTGCAACATATTCTACAGCTATCGACTTAGGTAAATGTTGTTGCAAAAGGTCCCAAACAGGACGATAACCCCAACACCAGCTGCACATTGGATCGTAAATATAATATAACTTGCTGCTCATATGATCTCTTTATGGTGAAACAAAGTAGTGATTTTAAGTAATATTACACGTTATAAATAAATATTGGACAGTTTAGCCATATTTATAGGGTGACTAGCTACATATACTAGCGTCAACTTATTACTACTTAAGGGCTAACTCCCATGTTACAAACGTTAAATAAAACTCTGATAACTTTATCCCTTTTGATCACTAGCTCAATGGCGAACGCCTCATTAATTACTAATGGTAGCTTCGAACAATTAGTATTTTCTGATAACTCTAGCTCTCAAGGTTTGGTTCACAAAACTAACTTAAAAACCTTTGAAAATAAAAACAGTGCCTGGGATATTTTTTATGCCTTACCTGGTTGGGTAACAACGGCAGGCAATGGTATAGAATTACAAAAAAATGTAGTGACCCATTCTGTCGAGGGTAAAAATCACGTTGAACTTGATTCCCACAAGAATGGTTCATCAAACTCAGTGATGACTCAATCATTAGACTCATTAACCATTGGCGCAAAATATTTGTTGGAGTTTTCTTACAAAGCACGAACTAACCATAAAAACGATAATGGTATAAATGTATATTGGTATGATGCCAGCACTGATTTCAACAAAAACATGATTGCTGATTTTGCCATTAATGGCAGAAGTAAACAGAACCCGAACTGGTCAGTACAATCAGTACTACTTACAGCACAATCGGAAACAATGGATATAAGCTTTGGTGCTTTTGGCAAACAAAACTCATTGGGTGGTTTACTCGATAATGTATCGTTAGTCAAAGTCAGTAACGGCCCTGTAGCAGATATTCCTGAGCCTTCAGTGTTCGCTCTATCATTACTTGGTTTTGCCGCATTAGCTCGCCGTCAGTACAAAATAGCTAAATAAAGCTAATCAGTAATTTTGATTTAAATATTTATAAGTAAAGAATAATGCTCGCACGTTATAGCTTTCTCAGTCAGCCCCCCTCTTGTAAAAGAGTGGCTGAGAAAGTTTCCTTTATTCTTTGAAGCTAATAAGATTACCAGAGTTACTGCAAAATATTGGTCAGTACTCAGTAAACAATAAGGCTTTAATTTCAGTAAAGTTTTCTAAACCTAACAATTGAGATTTCTCTTCTAAGACACTGAAGTCATTATGTCTTGTCGCTAACACATACAAACAAGACAGCATAAACAATTCCAGCTCATCCTGCTTACTCCCTTTAATTTTTTGCTGACTCACTTTGTCTAAATGATTAAGTTGCTTTATGACACTGGCATCAATATGCCATAGCGACAACATTAAAGTGGAAGCGGAATAGATACTAATCTTCATTGCTTGATTAACATGCTGATTTAACGACTGTAAATCGTTAATCCCTTGCAGTGAATGCAATATAAGCTCATGTTTAGCAGAGTTTTTATGCGTCAGTAGTAAAATACCTAAAAGTGCAAATATTAGTACTTGCTCAGTCAAAGTACTATCAAACTTGATATCTCTCTTTACTGATTTTCGCATTAACTGAAAGAACTTAGGTGCAATCAAAAAAGCATGTGTCGATTGGTCAATAACTCTTTGTTCTACCTGTGATTCTAGTGCATCTTTAACGCCATAGATTACGGCCATATTTATGACAGTATTAATGCCTAAATTTCGACTGATAGCTTCTTGAGTAGTTCTAGGCGTTTTACCATAAATAGCCTTACTGGCTAGCCCAATCACACGACCGGTAAAAATAGGATCACTAGCAACAATTTCAACAACCCTTCCTACATCTAAGTTATCTTGCTCTTTTTCTTGAAGCAGTTGCAGGCAACTATCAGGTAAAGGAGACATATTTTGTGCGATATGAGTTAAGGTTTGCTTATCACTTTGATCACCAATAAGAGATAAATCACGAAATTGCGACGGTGTAATACCAAACTTATTCCGAAAGGCTCGCTCGAAAGTTGCGCGTTCAGAGTAACCCAACTTCACCACTAAATTATCAATACTCGCCTGCTTAGTCAGTAAGGCGTGTACACACAACTCATTTAAGTACTTTTGTTGAATTAGTTTGAACGTAGTTTCTTCTTGGCTAAGTTTACGCCTAAACGATGTCATACTCATAGCTAAGGCTACCGCACATTGCTCTATCGTAAGCGTTGCAGGCACAGCACTTTTTGTTAGTAGGATATTGACCGCTTCAACGAGCAGTAACTCTTTATGATTCATTTGAATGGTAACTGTAAATTAACGCTATAAAGATAGTTTAATCATTGATTAGGCTATCTTTATTACTTGCTGTTTTAATAGATATTATCGATTATACAGTTAAGTATTTTATTTACATATTGATATCATTTATATTTTTTACATCTCTTCACTGATAAAAGAACCAATAAATAAAAACATATTGCCAAAGTGACTCTAAATATCCTTGGATAACACCAACTAAAAATTCAGCTTATATACTCAGGATACTTCAAAGTGTCTGTTTCAGAACGCCTGAGCAATTCATGAAGAAGCATTACTTCGCTAAAGCTGCCAACTCTAAAGTAACGTGTTCTATACCCTGTCTAGCTATTTTCTTATTCAACTCGGCTTGTTTGGTACTTAATAAAGAAATACCTTCAACCGTTATATCAAAGGCTTTCCATTGACCTGTTTTTTTGTTCTTTCTCATTTGAAAGACAATATTAATCGTGGGTGCGCCTTGCTCAATTATTTGAGTTTTAACGCCAATAATTCTTTTACCCTTAGTTGGCTTTTCTGGTTCAAAAACAACTTCTTGATTTTTGTACTTAGATAAAGCAACTGAATAAGTTCGTACCAAATAATGACGCATCGCTTTAACAAATTCAGCTCGTTGCTCTTTTGATACTTTTTTCAAATGTTTACCCAAAATACGATATGAAGCATAACGGTAATCTATTGATGGCATTAACTCTTCTTCAACAATATCACGCATTAAATGAGGGAACTTTTGAATCGCTTGCTGATTAGCTGAGATGCGTGAAAACAAATTAGTACCTGCTGTTTTCAATACCACATATGGTGAGGCATTCGCTGTAGGCGAAACAGAAGCAGTTGCGGTTGTGCCAGATGAAGCAGCCGATGCTTCAGGAATAAAAGAGAATAAAACCAAAGCTATAATGCTGGTTGTAATGAGTGCTCGCATGAGAACGTGATCCTTAAATATAATATAGGTACTGCAAAACTAATTACGACATACCGACCAAGCGGTTTGTTATTGATAACGAGATAATAGCACCGACCGCACGGTATGTTAAGGATATTTTAAAGAATAAAAAAGTTTACGAAAGTGTAAATGGGAATAAGCATGTGCGACGAAGACGACAAAGTGTTATTAAATTCGAGTGCTGGTTTAAGAGATGAAAACACGGGTAAACATTGGCTTACTTTTTCAATGCTCTGATATAAAGACATAACTCAGCAATAACTTGTTGAAATAATTCTTTATTACGTGAGCTCTTGCTTAAGCTTGTAGCGCCATTTAGTGTGGCAACAATAAAGTACCCTACTTGACTAAACGCTAAGTTATCACGTAAATCTTCACTGACTCGCTCTAATGCATCAACAATTAACTGATTCAATTGTTCTTGCATACACAATATACGTAAACGAAAGCCTTCATCAACATTGGCCATTTCTTCGCAAAGATTATTGAGCGGACAGCCACACACAACCTCACTACACGACATTTCATCTGTCATTGCAGTTAAAAATTTGCACAAGCCTTCAATAGGATCTTCATCTGTTAGTGGTGTCTGCCATACGCTCAGAAACATCGGAGTATAAATTTCTTCAAAAACGGCGTAACCCAGCTCTATTTTACTAGTGAAGTGGTAATACAATGCACCTTTTGATATTTCACAGCGATTGAGAATAGACGATAAACTGGTTGCCTTGAAACCATGGTGATGAATTTCATCGGCGGCCACGGTTAAAATATTCTGACGGGTTTGCTCTGCATCACTCATGGCACTACTCTGTTATTTACTAAACGGTTTTGTCTGTTAAATAATAACCAACCGCTCGGTATGTTGCAAGCATTGCTTAAAAAACTCTCCCTCTTGAGTCAATTTTGGCTTTTGTAATGAATCTGAAAAGTAATTGCTGATGAAATGATATAAAGCGATTCGATTGAAAAACTCTAAAATAAAATCCGTCTTTATTTAGAGTAGGTAATCTTTAACCTTTTCATTTAACTCTATAAAATTTACTTACCAAATCATCGATTATGCTACTTTGTAGTTATTAACTAATAAGTATCAATTAAGGCTTCTGGCCCAAAGGTACAACGCCATCTTGAATAACAGTCAACTTTGGCATAAAAGGAATGTCGATATCTAATTTGGCCTTCAGTTGGTAACTAATATCCTTTCCTTGACTAGACATTAGCGCTCTTATCACCTTAAAACCTCCAAATAAGCTAGCTGAAACAGGCACCACAAAGCGTGATTCACCGTAAGCTTCTGCTGTGGGAATATTCGAGGCTACACCATGAGCTAATTCCTCTCCTGCCACGCTCAGTTGATAGCTGATACCATTTAACGGCAAGTCAAAATTATTAGGATTGGTTAACTTCAAACCTATCTCGAAGTTTTGTTCAAAACCACTCGCTGGTAAAGCCTTAAAAGAAATCAACTCTACACTGGGATCTTCGTAGTCTAAATTCATGCTGGCACAGCCAGACAGAAAAAATAGTACTGCCACGAAAAAACAGTATACGGGCACCGATCTAGCTATATTCATTATTTATCCTCATTGAGTGATTTCTTCTCGTTATATTAAAGGGGGAGTTTTTAATACATTTTACTATTTATCATTATATTATTCACCAAAGAAACCTAACGATTGATATTACTAAAACCTGTCACTAATATGACACGAATATTGGTGATAACGACTAATTAGACAAGTTGAATGATATTCTGCCTAGTATTCACGTTTAAGGATCTAAAAATGGGTTCATAACATTTTCGGCGACTACGTTACCCCTTTGAATGAATATATTAGCGACTAATGGAACACAAAAAATCAAGATAATTGGTATAACCAGAATGACTATAATTCGTTGAATAGTAATTCATAAAGCCATGCAAGTATTCAACTCTCTCAGCATTGACATTAGCTTTTAAAGATAGGATGTTTTGCAGCTCAACAACATCAAAGTGAGGCTCACTTTTTGGAAAGACCAAATTCATTTCAAAATTCGGCTCTATATGAGTGAAATTTCTGATTTGTGAACCATAAAAGCAATACGCTTGTTTTATAAGATAATTACCTTTTATTTCAGACAAGCGCCAAGTAACAGCCGCTCCGATACTAAAACCAATTAGTGTCGTTTGATGTTCAATTAATTCGACTGCCTGTAATAGCTGAGATAGGTAGTTATCTAGGCTAACTGTTTTTACAAAGTATGAGTAAGCTTCAGCTTCATTTTCAAAGCCCATCATTTGACCTTTGTATGGATCAACAATAGGGCATGCACCTAATTTTTCACTTATTGCCAATAAGGCTGGAGTCACACCAAATACATCTGAAACTAAAATGATACTCATAAATTTTATTATCCGCTGTGGCCAGACTACAGGGTTAAGAAGTCGTTGACTAAATGTTACTAGGGAAAAATCATAAAATATAAGAAGCCCCTTGAATTGCTGTTTAGGTATTATCTTCTTGCTCATGTAATACAAGGCTAACTAGCTTATGTACAATTGGCGATACAATAATAACCGTTGGAAATGCTACTAGAAAAGCAAAACTCCAAGCTTTTAACCAAATACTAACTATATTTGTAACCAAACCTACATTAAAAATACTGATAACCAAAGACATAATACATGACATGAGTAATGCCATAAAAAAAGAAAATACCGTTTTGTGATGTTTACGTGAAATCATTTAAATACTCATAATTGGGGTTGACACATAACGCTTTGCTAACAAGTGGTAATATAGTTGGCTAGGAGAAGTGACGAAAGAGAGAGACTATATTCTGTTTGTTCTTACTTGCTTGATGGCTATATTATGCACAATTTTTTATACCTTAATTTTATCACAGTAATTAAAATAAGCAGCTTTAATATCAGGATAATAAGCATAAGGTAGGTGCTAGATACCTTCATCAATAATTGCTTTCAAAAGATTAGCCATTTACGTCTCGGTGCAAAAATTTAATTGAATAACGCGAAGTCACTTCATTGATTTAGCGTTAACAGATTACCTCATCATTATCAGATAAGATTACCTAGTTTTAATAAACAATGATTTTCCTCAAGCGCCATAATTATCGGGGGTTATGCTTGATTTACATCAAACAAAGTTTTCAGTTAAGTCGTATGCTTATTCTAATTACTCCAGAATAGATAAAGGGAAATGTCATGACAGAAATCAATACAATATTATATGCTACTGACCTTGGAAAACATACAAGACCTGCTTTTCGTATGGCGGTGAGTCTTGCTAAAAGTAATAACGCTAAAATTCATTTTCTCTATGTAATAGAGCCGTTAAATACAAATACAGCATCACTGGTTAACTCATATCTACCTGAAGGCACCATAGAAGATATATACCAGCGTTCACTTGATGAATTGCATGAGAAAGTTAACAATCGCATTGAGAAATTCTGCCTAGAGGAATTAGACGGTGCAGAATTCCCCGGAGGTAAGCCTGTAGCAGATATTATTGAAGGTTCGCCCGCCGCAACCATAGTTAGTTTCGCAGAAGAAAAAAACATTGACCTTATTGTTATGGGTAGTCACGCACACAGTGTCTTAAACAATCTATTTATTGGCTCTGTGGCAGATAAAGTAGTGAACAGATCAACAACTCCCGTACTACTTGTACCACTCAAAAGTGATTAATGTCAGTGGGGACTTAATTAATTAACCCCAAATTCAAGATGCTTGATATATAACTGATGGCACCTAAAAGACTTACATTCAAGATATATTGAGATATTAAAAAGCCGTCTTACAAGGACGGCTTAACACTAGCTTTTTAGCTTTATAATAACGACAAAATAATAAGTAAATTAGATAGCCTGACTACTCATCCTCTGTATTGTAAAAACTAAATTTAAGAAAAATATGGTTTAATCAATTCTATTGGTAAGCGATTTTTTATAGTCAACTTTGCAAGCTTGATATACATTCTCTGAGACTTCGTTACCAAAACATCGTGTATGTACAAATTCTCCATTTTCGACATAAACACTTGAGCTATAAAGTATATATTTCATTTTATGCTTACCACATACCATCGCAGGAAAGTTTGAAAAAGGTTCAAATTTAGCTAGTTTGCTCATCATTTGTTCTAAACACGATTTATCGAATTGAAACTCAGACACATGATGCCCTACATATTCCTCTTCAGTGTAGCCTAAAACCTTCAGTTCATGCTCGTTAGCATATTTAATTATGCCTTCAGGTGAAACTGTGTGAATGCCAATATTTGCATTTTCGATAAAATCTACAGCATTTTCTATAAGCACTTGTTTAGTCACCTTAATTACATTGTTCAGAAATAATTATATTCATTATTTGATAATAGGTAAAATATCACATGGGAATATTTGGTATTTTTCAGCGTTGTAAATTATCTATTCATTTTTCGTTTTCGACAATTTAGTCATATAACCATCATATTTAACAAACCGTTCGCATTGGTGTTTATCGCAAGAGTGTAAGACGAGTTAATAAATACCGACTTCAAGACCGGCAGCCATTGTCATGCCTAGCTCTTCACATTGTGCAAGAAACCTAGCTTGCCAGTCTCCACGACATACTAAGGGGGCTTGAATCCAGTTCCAACGTAATCCAGTACAAATGGATTCAACAGCCCGACAAGTACCCGTGCCATCATTACCGGCGCGTACGTATAACGCACAAGGTAATCCTTGTTTCACTTCTAAACAAGGATAATAACAACGATCAAAAAAGTCCTTCAAAGCACCACTCATATAACCAAGGTTCTCAGTTGTTCCCATGATTATGCCATCACAGCTCAAAACATCTTCAGGGATGGCTTCTAAGGGTTTTACCCAACGTGTTTGGACTTGATCAATATCAGGATGCTGCGCGCCTTTTAAAACCGCTTCAGCCATTAATTGTGTATTGTCAGATGGCGCGTGCGCTATTATTAGAAGTGTTTTCATTGTTATACCCACATTAGTTTAAAACACCTAGGTAAAATAAAAGATTTCACAAAACTTAATCCCTGTTTTTAGGTTACACGATTTAAAAGAAAAGTCCTCCTTTGGTTTGTGATCTCTTACGCTAAATCATCTTTTTGAAGAGCACGGCACTCGTTATAGGAGAAAAAGTAGCTGAAATTATGATACGGGCTGAAATACACGAATGGTTTTGCAAAAGTCAATTGATTAACACGGTTTGTAAAAAAGAAAAAAAACTCTCTGAGCACCAAAGAGTTTTGTTTTTATAAGGAATAGGCGCTTACCGTTAAACTAGGCTTGTTAACATTTCATCTGAATAACTTGTTAAAGGCTCATTGTTTCTTATTTTAGCAACATAATCAGGGTTGGCGATGAAGGGTCTGCCAATAGCAATTAGATCAAACTTATCATCATTTATTGCACTACTTGCCGCTTCAGCACTATAACTACCAACACCCACTAAAGTTTTGCTGTAATTTGCTCTAACATAACTTGATGCGCGACCACCTAAGTAATCAAATTCCATGCTATCGTCGAATATGCCGATATGGAGGAATGCTAAATCCCGTTTTTCTAACTCAGGCAATAACAGATCAAATACTGCGCGATCTTGGCTATCGCCTGTCATATTAAAATAAGCACCGGGTGAAACTCTTAATCCCGTTCTATCAGCGCCAATTTTACTAATTATTTCATCAACTACCTCTAATGGAAAACGCACCATATTCTCACTACTGCCACCATATGCATCAGTACGACGATTACTATCATGATGTAAAAATTGGTCAATGAGATAGCCATTAGCGCCATGAATTTCAACACCATCAAAACCTGCTTTGATTGCATTCTCAGCGGCTTGGCCATAATCGGCTATTAATGTTTTTATTTCTTCAACAGTAACAGCTTTTGGTATTTTATAAGTTAACTCTCTCATTCTAGGCACAGTACCTTCAACGCCAATAGCCGAGGGTGCTAATACGGGTACTTCAGCATCACCGTTACCGTAAAAAAAAGGATGAGCTACGCGGCCTGTGTGCCAAAGTTGAGCAAAAATTTTCCCGCCATTTTTATGTACTGCAGCAGTAACTATTTTCCAGCCTTCAATTTGTGCCTCAGAAAATAAGCCAGGGGTATTGGGAAACCCTTGGCCATCAGGGCGAATAATTACCGCTTCAGAAATGATTAAGCCCGCTTCAGCTCTTCGTGCGTAATATTCGGCCATTAACTGAGTTGGTACTAAATTCTCATCAGCCATGCAGCGTGTTAAAGGGGCCATTAATATACGGTTTCTTAAATTAATAGTGTTGTTTAAAGCATAAGGCTTAAGTAAATTCTCTGTCATGGTGAGATTCCTTCTTGAATGTTCGTTCAAGATACTCCTAATTGAATGATCGTTCAAGTATTGTTTTTGAATGACTATTCAAATAAGGGTATAATCGAAAATATAATATTGCTAAGGTGCTAAATAAATGCGTAATGCTGAGTTTGATAGAGAACAAGTATTAAGATCTGCGATGAATGCTTTTATGAGGAAAGGTTATGCAAATACCAGCATGCAAGACCTTAAAAAAGCAACTGGTCTTCATCCTGGCTCTATTTATTGTGCGTTTGAAAATAAACGGGGCTTATTACTCGAAGCACTTGAACAATACCGGTTAGATAGATCTGCTGAATTTGAGCAGTTCTTTTCTGCGTCACAAAAAACGATAGATAATCTAAAGTTATATCTCGATAATGTAGTCGTTGAGTGCCTCAGTTGTGATAATACGCAGGCATGTTTAATGACCAAAGCTTTGAATGAAACCGCAGAGCAGGATATTGAAATACAGCAGATAATTAGTAATAACTTATCTATGTTGCAACAAGCCTTTACTGAAAAGTTTGAACAAGCTAAAGAAGAAAAAGGCATCAGCGCGCACAAAGATTGTGAGCACTTAGCGAGATATTTTTTGATGGGGATATATGGTTTAAGAACTTTTGCACAAACTCATCCAGAGCCTGAAGTATTAAAGCAACTCGCAGAGCAACTTTACCAAGATGTTTTAAGGTGATTTTTAACAGTGTAAATTCAGAAGATAATGACTGTTATTGAGCAATAGCGAAAAGGACAAGTGTTTTCATGCTTATACTGACATTAACTTAAAACGCCCCTTTAAAAATAAATAGTTCTGCGATACCTTGAATGCTCTCCCCTACTGAGGTTTTGTAAGCTGCTTTAACTGAATTGATTCTTTAATTTCAATGTATTTAGCAAGTAGAGTCACTATCACTATTGCAAAGATAATCCTCAGCCACAATATTGCTATAACATCTGCACCGAGTAATAAAATCAATAAGGTATCTTCAATCAAACTATGGGCCAAGCTTAAAAAACTAATAGAAAGCAATACGTCTTTTTTACCGATATGGCCCTTTTTTATTTCTGAAATGAGCAAACCAGCGCCGTAACTTAAGCCCAATGTAATGCCTGTAATAGTAATACTGCTTGCATCCTTGGTGATATTCAGTAATTTAAACATTGGCGATAGTATCTTTTGCAACAAACTTTCCACACCTATTTTTTTCAAAATTCGCAATAATATAATTAATGCTGAGATAATAAAGAATATACCAACCAACATTTGTAATTGATCTAAGCCCCATTGCATTATCGTTTGCTCTTTTATCTCGTGCTGCCAAAGCAATACGGCGGCCTGCTGTTGATAATCCAATGCAGTATAGAACCAGTTCACCAGCGCAGCTAAGAGTAATCCTCCTCCTATTTTTAAGCTTATTGTCAGTCGCCAGCTAACGCCAACCATTTTAGCAACTGCACCTTCAATGGGAACGGAGTGAGAAATTAAAATCAAAAGTCCAATCACAGATACCTGAGCTATCGATAATTCGAGTTGAGCTGTCGTATCAACAAACACGACCATCGCTGTAAATATATTAGTTAAAATTGCGGTTGCCCAAACCAGTCCTAACTGCTCTGGCAGACCGACAAACTTCATCAAAGGAGCTAGTATTTCAGCTAACCATTGGGTTCCACCGAGTAAATCTAAAATTTTTACTATTATAATCGCTGGCACCATAACTTTTAATAACGTTAGGTAAACTTGGCTAACTTCTTGAAATACACTTTTTATAGTTTTAACGAACATAAGTACTGCTCTACTGCTGAGTTTTATAAGTAATATAATAACGGCTCAATTGAGAAACAATTCCAATAAATCACCAATAAAGTTAATATAAGTTTCTTTTTATTACGATTATATTAATTATGTTTCTTGACAGACTAGATAAAGCCATTCTTCGTCAATTACAAAGTGACGCGTCAGTGAGTAATGTAAAGCTTGCAGAAATAGTTAACCTGTCTGCACCCGCTTGTTTAAAGCGGGTGAAACGGCTAGAAGATCAAGGTGTCATTAATAAAAGAGTTGCACTATTAGATCAAACAAAGTTTGGCAGCTGTCTTCATATGATTGTTGAAATTATGATGCATCAAGATAGGTTAGATCTAAATGAAACCTTTAGCAAAGCGATAACAAATTGTGAGCAGGTACATGAATGTTACAAGGTAACGGGAGAAGTAGATTTTGTGTTAGTGGTCGTAGTACCTGATATGCCGAGCTATGAGCTGTTCTGTGAAGAAATCTTATACCAGCACCCAAATATGCGTAACTTCAGAACTTTAATTTCAATGAATCGGATAAAATATAACACTAAGGTTTATATCCCAATTGATTGATTACTCAACATAGGGCGACATGTTTAAGCTGAGGTAATTTTCAGCCCATTATGCTTTCACTATAAGAAGTTCAACATTAGAACTTCTTATAGTGATAGCATTCGTTTTGAGCAACTAAAACTAATGATTTAATATAAGAAGAAAGGACTACAATACCTGCTTTTCACGCTCAAAAGACGTTAAACTTTTCCCTTATCAACGTCAATAAGGGAAACAATTAGAACATTGCCTTAAAAGATTTCTCTTGCTGAATTTTGCTAAGCATTTTTTCCAAATCATTTTGCAGCGCATCAAAGAGAAAGTTACCCATACTTATGCGCTTTACGCCTAATGACTGTAATGAATCAAAATCACTTAACTCTGGCATGCACATAACATTAACGGGCAAGGTGGTGCTATTTACTATGTCATTAATTGCTTCTTTTTGAACTAGACAAGGCACAAATAAACCATCTGCGCCTGCAGTTTGATATAACTTGGCGCGCTTTTTCGTTTCGCTCTCTGCCTCAGTAACTCCAAGTAAAAAGGTATCTGTTCTGACATTAATAAAAAGAGAGTCATTCTCTTTTTTTAATCGAGTAGTGATAGCCGAAAGGTAACCAGCAAAGGTTTTTTCACTTAGTAAAGTTCGTTGTTCGTTAGTTTTATTGACCTTACTGTCTTCGATATTTATACCAACAACACCAACTTCCGCTAATGCTTTAATATAAGCCGCAGTTATTTGTGGATCTTCACTAAAACCCGCTTCAATATCGACACTTAGCGGTAATGCACAACAAGCAGCAATACGTTTAACAATAAAAAGTAACTCTTCAAATGCCATATGTTCGCCATCAGCATAACCAAGCATTCTGGCAATAGCAGCACTTGAAGTACCCATAGCACTAAAACCTAATTTTTCTGCGGTTTGGGCACTAGCAACGTCCCAAACATTACACAGTAGCAAGGGAGCAGTTTGTTGATGTAATAAAGTAAATGGCGTTTTTTTCATCATTAATCTCTTTGTTGTTGATACCCGCTATCATTCAAAGTGCAGGATTTCAGTGGTAGCTAAAAACGATTTAGGTAAGGCACTTACTTTAGACAATGGTTGTTCAATTGTTCAAATGAATAACGCAATATAAATCGTTTTTAGCCCCATCAAAGAAGCGCTTGAGCAACACCACTACGTCGTTGCACCTTTTTGTAAGGGAATCACCATTACTACAAAGGTGCGCCTTGTATTGAAATTACTCAAACACTCTGAAACCTGCATCTTGATTGATAACGGGTATAGTTAGGAAGTCTGTCGGTATTTCTTGTGGGATTAGTTTGCTGTTTGGAGACATTAATAACCAACGATAAAAATCGACTACAATTATAAGCTGTGCTTATAATACAAAAATAAATTCCTTTGATTTAACTGAAAATGCACCATGATCAAAAGAGCATTAAAGAATATTAATTTATTACATAGTTTTGAATGTGCAGCTAGGCACCAGAGCTATAGTAAGGCTGCTACTGAGTTATGTATTTCCCAAGCAGCCATTAGCCAACAAATGCGTCAACTAGAAGAAAATCTCTCGACTCGGTTATTTTTGCGCAAAGGAAAATCCATGTTGTTAACCCAACAGGGAAAAACACTGTTGTTAGGTGCGCAGCATGCGTTCAAGGTGTTAGAGAAAAGTATTAATGAGATAACCGTTGAAGAAATAGCGGGTAGTTTAACCATTAGTTCCACCCAAGCTTTTACGACTTTGTGGCTTATGCCAAAACTGAGTAAGTTTTCAGCGCTTTACCCTGATATTAATATTCGTGTCATGTCGTCGCCTCGATTTGAGGATATTAAAGAACAACACATTGATCTTGCCATCCGATTCGGCCCTCACGTTAAAGAGAATACCGATACATCGCTTAACTGTGAATATTTTGGTGAAGATCCCGTTTATCCAGTATGTTCCGCTGCATTAGCTAAATCGGTAAACTTTAACGCACCTGAGGATCTACTTAAAACTTGGTTAGTTAGTTTAGACAATCCTGGCTGCTACGACTGGCCTTCTTGGTTTGAACATACCCATACGCAAGGTTATCAAACTCATCAACAATGGACAGAAGTACACAGCACTGACATGGCCATAAATGCGGTATTAAATGGTCATGGTTTTACACTGGCTGCCCGATATTTAATTATTGAACCGCTTGAATCAGGCCAATTGGTGATGCCCGTAAATATACCTCACCCAAATGTAGTAAAACGGTATTTTGTTTATGATGAAAACTCGGCAAAGATAGCCCGTTTAAATACTTTTACCGACTGGTTAACGAAAGAAATGAACTCGACTAATTAAACAATCTATAAGAAGTTCACAGCTAATGAGCCTCTTATAAAATGCCTTAATCCTCCCCATAACAGACAAAGCACTAGTCCATTATCTTCTTACTTTGATGATGCCTAGTCGAAGCTGAGGAGTGTCTTGGTGACTGCCGTACTGATTGCTTAGGTGCTGATCTAGTCGCTGGTCGATTATAAACCGCCTGCTTTTTCACTGATGCTCTCTGCCCGTGAGTATTCTGAGCCGTTTTATTGTGCTTGACTTGCTTATAACGTTGTTGATTTTTTATTTGATTGTTACCCTGATACCTTGCTTGGTATTTATTAGGGTTATGCTGTTTTACCTTATGGTTATTATTTGCTACAACCGTTTTTTTATACTGTTTTCTTTGGTTATTGTTGTAAGCATGACTGCGTTTAGATTTACTATTAAGGGCCTTATTGTTACGCGCATTACTACTGCGAAGTTTAGAATTGTTAATATTGGCGCTTCTAACGGCTTTATTATGCTTGATGGCCTTATTTTTGTAGTACTTGTTTTTATAAACATGGCCTTTGCGAACATTATTTTTATACGTATTTGTGCTCTGAACACTAGGACGAGAGCCATAATATTTATGGTTTAACCGTCCGTTACTGTAGGCAACACCGCGTCTATGTTTTGGCTGATGATTCCAACGTTTTGCACTATGACTTGATACAATTTTTTTTCTGGAATGATAACCAGGACGATTATAGTGCTTAACAACCACATGGCGGTTGTTCCAATGAAATGCACTAAAATAGAAATGACTACTGATGTGTACACCATGTCCCCAATAAAAATGTCCATAGTGAGCGGCATAATAATTAGGGTTACGCCAATAAACAGGTGGATAATGTGTCCAATGCCAACGACCATAAACTACACGAGTATCATAATATGGTACGTAAATAACCTCTGGTTGCGCCGGTTCAATGATAATAACTCTCTGCTCTTTTATCACCTTCACATTATCCATATTGGCCAAATTACCAGCTTGATCCGCCTGTTGTCTCAACGATTGAATGCTGGCCAGCACTCTGGCTTCATCTTGTAGAAAACCGTTACCGAGTTCTTGCATCCAAGTAAGATCTTCACTTAATTTAGTTATTACGCGTGGAAAAGCTAACAGTGCTTTGATGCTGGCATCCCACTCTTTTTTCTCTGCTTTTTCCTCTATTTGTGCAGCCGTTAATTTTGAGTGTTTGTTAAGCCATCGCTCAGCTTCAATGACCTCAATGGGGTAGGTAGATGCAATTAAAATATGGGTAAGTAAAGTATCTGGATACAAGGCGATGGGCGCTAGCGTTTGCGCAAGCTCTGCTTCAGATAACACAAGTACTTGCTCTTCTTCTGCGTCTAATGAGGCTGAGAAAGCAGTAGTGGTAAATAGTGTGGTGGATAATAGGAGTCCCCCTATTATCACAAGATGTTTTAATACTGTTGAGTGAAAGTACATAAGCTCACCTTTGTTCATAGCTAATCTTATGATTAGCATACGACTGTTTAGCTGAACAAAGGCTGAACATACTTAAAGCGCACTTAAAACATTGTGAAAATAGCGGTTTCTCCTATTCAAGCTGACTCTTATTGAGTATCCCTTGCTCGACTAACTTATTTTGAATAATGGCGCATTTTTCTTTTAGCATGTCTCGTAATAAACGTACTGCCGGAGTAATAGACTGTCTACTTGGGCATACCAGCCATAATTCAGTTTTTCTCGGCTGGTAATCAGTCATGACACTTACTACGTTACCCGCAAGTAAATCGTTAGACATATCGAGGCATGATTTCACCGCAATGCCTTTCCCTGCCACACACCATCGCCTCACTAAATCACCATCATTCGATGCTCGATTTCCCTTCATTTTTATTTTAATCACATTGCCTTTATGCTCGAACTTCCAGACATCGTGAACTACATCATGGAGTTGATAAAAAAGTCCGTTATGAGCGCTTAAATTATGCGGATGTTGTGGCGTACCGTTATCTTTAAGATACTGTGGTGTAGCACAAAGTATGCCTGGCACATTACATATTTTAAAGCCATAGAGGTTGGAATCAGTTGGTGAGCCGTAGCGTATTGCAACATCAACGGAGTCACGGTAAAAATCAATATTACTATCGCTAATATTCAATTTTAAACCAACCTTAGGATGGTTTTGTATCAATTCATCAAGCCAAGGTGCAACCAAGTTACGGCCTAAGTCCGAAGATATTGCAATACGAAGTTCACCATCGACAATTTCTAAATCGTCGCGCATATTTTGTTTAGCTTGCTCAAGCATTAACAGTGCCTGCTGGCATTGAGGAATATACCTTTCCCCTGCACTAGAGATTTTCAACTGCCGTGTTGTTCGGATAAATAAATCAACACCTAATGCAGCTTCAACCCTTTTTATAGCTGCACTTGCTGTTGCGGTTCGCATATCAATACTTGCAGCGGCTTTGGTGATATTTTTAAATTCGGCGACTTTAAGGATGACTTGTAGGTCTTCTAATAACATATTGTCAAATATTTTTTGATAATGATTCAATTATTATGCTGTTTATCTTTACTAAATCAAGTTCTATTATTATCACTGTTAGCAGCACTTAAATTAGCAGCCTAAATTAAACAACCGGAGAATACACATGAAAGCCATTGGTTATAAAAAATCGTTACCCATTAGTGATATTGACTCTTTAGTCGATATTGAAATACCACAGCCAATAGCCACTGGCCAAGATATTTTAGTAAAAATAAGCGCAATTGCCGTTAATCCTGTCGATTATAAAATCAGACAAAACAAACCTTCAGAAACAGATCAATATAAAGTAATCGGTTGGGATGCTGTCGGTGAGATAGTCGCTATGGGTGAAAATGCGACAAAATTTAAGTTAGGTGACAAAGTATATTATGCCGGCGATTTAACTCGTCAAGGAAGTAATGCTGAATACCAATTAGTTGACGAACGCATTGTTGGCCATAAGCCTAAAAGCTTAACTGATGTTGAAGGAGCAGCCCTGCCATTAACAACAATTACCGCTTATGAAATGTTATTTGAACACCTTGCATTGCCTAAGATAATACCCGATTCATCTGAAAAATCTAACGACGTTATTTTAGTTGTTGGTGCTGCTGGTGGTGTTGGCTCAATTTTAGTACAGCTTGCCAAAGCTATTACCGGTGCAACCATTATTGCGACTGCATCACGAGAAAGCTCAAAAGCGTGGGTAGAAAAACTTGGGGCTCACCATGTTGTCGATCATACCAAACCACTTAAGCCACAAATTGACGCCCTGAATATTGGCCAAGTTACACATGTTGCGAGCCTTAATGGCACAGAAAGCTATTTGGATACATATATTGAGTTACTTGCACCTTTTGGCAAAATTGCCATGATTGATGATCCTCAAAAACCTTTAGACGTAATGAAATTGAAATTTAAAAGCTTGTCATTACATATCGAGTTTATGTTTGCACGCTCAATGTTTAATGCCGTCGATATTGAAGAACAAAGTCACTTATTAAATCACGTGTCCGATTTAATTGACCGTGGATATATTCAAACAACAGTAGGCCAAGAGTTAGGTTTAATTAATGCCGATAATTTAAAGCTTGCCCATGAGGAATTGGAGTCAGGAAAATCCATTGGAAAAATAGTATTACAAGGCTTTTAGAGCCATAAATTCAAATACAAAACTATGCCAAAAATGTGTCATGGATGATGCAAAGACACAGTAAAATATAATTTACTTTGAGGAATGAACATGACCCAATTAACCATTGTCGCTAAAATCGAAGCCAAGGCTTCTGACATCGACTTAGTGAAAACCGAACTTTTAAAACTTATTGAGATTACCCGTAGCGAGCAAGGTTGCATTAATTATGATTTGCATCAAGATAATGACAACCCCGCTCAGTTCATATTTTATGAAAACTGGAAGACGCGTGAATTATGGCAAGCACATATGGCCAATGGCCATTTGAAAGCCTACATGACAGCAACAGAAGGTAAGGTTGAAACTTTCACTCTCAATGAAATAACAAATATTAACTAAACCAGTAATAGGAAAGAGTTGCCACAAGATTGTGGTAACTCTTTTTATATTCTTCTTGTTTTAGCCACAATAAATGTATTTGTGCAGTTCGCTCCAAAGTACTTTATTAACCCCTTCACATTTATGCTTTATGAATAAAGCTTAAGGTAAATTTCGCCCCACCGAGTACTTCAGAAGTACCGATATGCATTTCTCCTTGGTAGCTTGCAACCAAATCTCGTACGATCGCCAAACCGACACCGTGTCCTGCTTCATAAGTATCAGCCCGAACGCCTCGTTCTAGTATTTGCGTAATTTGCTGTTCTTTAATACCAACGCCATCATCTTCTATACACATGATTAACGCATCATCTTGTTGGCTAATTGTCAGTTTAATAGTGCTTTTCGCCGCTTTATAAGCGTTATCAAGTAAATTCCCCAACAGCTCCAGTAAATCAGCTTCATCACCTTTGAAGGTGATTTTACCAGTGAAATTAAGTGTTAATTCTTTATGATCGCCCTGATAAATCTTTGCTAAGGTATTTAACAATTTATCGACAACAGGTTTCACCTCAATCCCTAACAGCCAAGAAGAATGCCCTGCACTCTGCGCACGTTTTAACTGATGCTCAATAGTAGAATTTATACGATTGATTTGCTCTTGATTAACCGCAGAAATAGCCCTTTGTGCTTGCAGTACTGCCAATGGCGTTTTCAAGCTATGAGCAAGGTCCGATAAAGCATTTCGATAACGTTGCCTTTGCTTTTGCTCTGTTACCAAGAGTTGATTTAATTGTGTAGTGAGTTTCGCTAACTCTACAGGATATAGACTAGTTAGCTTTTCAGCTCTGCCCTGCTCAACCGCTTTAATCTCATGCGCTAAAGTAGAAAGGGGTTTTAATGTCCACATCAACCAGACAAGTTGCAGTAATAAAATAATGACCATCAAAATCGCTAAACCAAGCCAAAGTTGCTGTTTAAAGTTACTTATGAGTTGAGTGAAGGCTTGTTTGTCTCTAATAATATGTACGGTAATTGGAAAGTTATCGGCCCCTTCCGTAAAGCTGACCGCATAGCTATAGATAAAGTGAGGTGAGCCATTAATCTCAAGACTCAAAAAGGATTTAGCTCCCGTTGCCAGCGGGACTAGTTTTTTTGATAATTTCTCATCAATTATATTAATAGTGAGCAAAGATTGAGAACGCCATAAGATAGTATTTTCTAGTTTTACTTCTGATGTTGCCTTAATTTCATGATTAATCGGACCTGAAATAAAAGCATATAAACCTGAGTCGCTGACATTAAACTGGTTTTCAATTAAAGCTTCAGGCATCACTAAGTTTACCTGTTCTACTTCCGCAACGGCCAAAATAGAATAGCTATAGGCACTTAACTCATTTTCTATACTGCGCATCATATGTTTTTCAAAGGAATTCATGATGATCAACGCTATGGTTGGCAATATAATTACCACCATGGCAAGTAAACTCACTATTAAACGTAATTTAAGGGAGTTTAGAAAAACATTAAAAAATGATTTGATAATAGTAAGCAAAAATAAACCTAATCAGGGAAGTTAAGCTAAGTGAATTTAAGTAAACGATAGCCTTGGCCACGCTTCGTTTCAATGAAGTTATATTTACTGTCCGGGTCAAGCTTTTTACGTAAGCGTCTGATAAATACTTCAATGACATTAGAGTCTAAATCGAAGTCTTGATCATAAATATGTTCAGTTAAGGTGGTTTTAGAAATCACTTCCCCTACATGTAACATTAAATATTTAAACACTTTAAACTCATGCGCACTTAAACTAACACTTACCTGCTCTACCAGTACTTGCGAGGTAGCGATATCCAAACTATATGGGCCATTCTTAATCGTGGTACTGGCTTTGCCCGCACTACGTCTAATTAACGCATTTAAGCGTGAAGTGAGCTCTTCTACATGAAAAGGTTTGGTTAAATAATCATCTGCGCCAGCATCTAGACCAGAGACTTTATCTTGCCAGCGATCGCGCGCAGTAAGAATTAGAATTGGGAAATTACGGCCTTTTTCTCTGAGTGCTTTAACTACCGTAGTACCATCAATTTTTGGTAAACCTAAATCGATAACAGCAATATCATAGTCATATTCAAGCCCTTGGAATAAGGCAATCTCTCCATCAGAAGCGACATCAACCGAATAGTTTTGTAAAAGTAATTGTTGTTGAAGCTCTTGTTGTAACGCTTGATCATCTTCAACTAAAAGTAAACGCATTGCCTTTTCCTTTCGAGTGATTTTCTCGTTAGTTTCATTCAATTTTACCGGTTTTGGCATTGACCTTTTTCGATACTACTTGCCCATTGGGTTTTACAATCTTTACTTTATACGCGGTATTATTTTTTTGTTTTTTTACATTTAAAACTTTACCACCGTAGCGTTTTTTCACGAGTTTAGCCGCCTGCTGTGAGCTAATAGCTTGCTGTTTCTTCTGCGCATTAGCTTGCGTATCTGCCGCCAGAGCGGAAGTACTTACAGCCATGACACTTATCAATAGCGTGAATAAAAGAACTCGTAACATCATCTCAATACCTAATGCGGATTAAACCTACCTATATAGTACTCAGTGTAAAAGAATGCTTACCGCAAATAAACCAAGTTTAACCCTATACTACAAAAATATAACTGAACGCAGTCTGAATACTTATACCCAAGCTCCTTGATAATGCGTATTTCAGACTTACTCAGGTGAGTTAGCACAAGGTATATAAATATAGGAGTGCTTATTGTCTTTCAAATTGATGTTACGCAGTGATTGCTTACCTGAGAAACTCCCTACGGGCAGGTTTAAAATGGCCAACTACCGCGTTATTGTTCAACGCCGTATGTAGTAATTTTAAGCCCATCAAAGAAGCACTTGAGCAACATCACTTCATCGTTGCTGTGATTCATAAGGGAATAACCATTCTTTCATCACAGCGCTTTGAATTGAAATGACTCAAGCACTTTGAAACATGCATATTGAATGGTAACAGGTATATATCCTTTATAAATCTACCTGCTAAAAGTCATCCGTTGGCATTTTTAATTGTTCAGCTTGAGTTCATTTAACTTACGCTTTAATGGTCTTAAATCGATATAGGAAGGATTTAATGATGAACAATTTTATCAAGCAGTTAACATTAAAAATAACATCAAGGTTTTCGACAATACTACTAACGACATTACAGTTAACACTCATGTTAACTGTAATGATGATTACACTACCAAGCTTTGCAGTAGAAGCCGACAATGCAAATGAGATAGCAAATACCGTGAGTACTGTGGAGATAAAAAATACTAAAGTTGTTCAAAGTTATTCTAGTGGGCAAATAGCCAGTTCAACGGAAAGTGCAACACAAGAACAAGTATTAAAAGATATTAAACAAAGAGTGCTACTTGGCGATAGCGACCAAGAAAACAATAAAGCATTAAACACTACTCGTGAAAGTATGATTAATCAAAAATATCAACAGGCACGTAACCGAAGTGTAGCTAAAAACATAGCAGCATTGCCAAGGTTGAACCAGACTAGCAGAAGCTTCAGCGACGGTACTTTTGCTATCTATGAAGGCTATTCACAGTTAATTGAAGATCTCGATGCTGATGGTTATTTTCAGACCTTTAGTGTGACCTTTGATGCCGATTTACTAACTGGTAATCCTCATGATGAAGCGGTAGTTTATGCTGAGTTGTACTTAAGTGAAGATGGCGGTCCATGGGTTCATTATTACAGCACTGACAACTTCGTTATTCATGGCGAAAGTTCAGATGATGAATTCGAGGTCTATAGCACCTTAGAGCAAGGTTTTAGTAGCAATCATTACGACATCCTCATCGATCTTTATGAAGTGGGTTATCCCAATATAGTGGCTTCATACAGTAGTGATGACAGTAATAGCTTATATGGCCTCCCCCTCGAAAGCAGTGACTATGATCTGGAGTATGTTGAGTATTATACTGAAGTGCATAGTGATGGGGGTAGTAGTTCTGTCATTATTTTAATCATAATGATGATTGCTTTATCAATACGCCAAATCAAATTTAACAAATAATTTAATAACTATCGATAAAGTAGGTAACCAAATTTAAGAAACGTTAGATCATCAATTAAATTTGGTTACCTAGTTATCTAATTTTTCCAATATAGGACAAGTACTTTTACATCGACCATAAGATTAACAACGCCTAAATTTCAAGTGGTATAAAACACTTTTATTGATTAAATAAACGTTTTCGATTCGAAATGGTTAATAGAATGAGTCCCATTGCCAATATGAAAAGGCTACTTGGTTCAGGAGTTTGCGTTACAACAGGCGCACCTAGCGCAGACGATATTAGAACTTGAGACTGACTGAAATGACGTTCAGCAAAGAAAAAACTAAATTTATATTCTTCACCTTCAGCAATCCCCTGATCGGCAGCAACTGTAGCCATATTAAAGTCACCATTTACTGCACCGTGAATACCACCGATATCAAGCACTAACTCATCATTTATAAATACCCATACATCATCATCACCCGTAAAACTAAACAAGTTACTATTAGCGGCATTATAAATAAGATCTAAATCAAATTGTGCTGTAAATAAATAGTTATGTTCCACATGGGGATCAAAATCAGGGTTTACAAAATCTAACGGGAAAAATTCTGAGTTATCATAAGTTAAAGTGCCTGTACCGTCATCAAGTTGTGCAGTAATAGGTATTACATAATCTTGAATACATGTAGTTCCAGGGGTTAATGGGTTACAAGCACCGTACCAAGTAGAAAAGGTAGTAGCGTTGTCTACAGCACCGTAACCATTAGCGCCGGCAAAAACAGGAACGCCACCTACAAGCATAGGACCAACCATACCAGTAGTTAAGCCTGTAATATTTGATTCATCAAAGTCAGCATGTGACGGTGTAAAATCCCGAAATGTCACGTTTACATCATAATCAACTAAAGCGGCCTGAGTCAGTGCCGAAAAACAAAAGATGATAATAGCAGCGGTATGAAGTAATGATTTTTTAATAATTTTCATCTGGCTATCTCCATTAGTGAACAAAAGTTAGTGTTAAACACTAAACTTAGGTTAGTTAAATAGCGAGTTAAGCAAAAAAAACTCTTCCTGATGTACCCTTTCCCTTTACTTACTTCAACCGACTTTATGAAATTAAAAACTAACCTAATACTTAACACATCAACCGATTTAAACTGGTGGATGTGATAATGAATATGCTTAATTTATGCCATTAAAAAATTGTCAGCCTTATCATTAGACTATAAATTTGTATAAAGAAATAATAAAATTATTGTAAAAAAACTGGACAGTTTATCGTCCTGTCTCTTATACACATCTCCGAGCCCACGAGACCGTACTAGATCTCGTA
>CAJXRC010000016.1 GCA_913058405.1 uncultured Colwellia sp.
ACGAGATCTAGTACGGTCTCGTGGGCTCGGAGATGTGTATAAGAGACAGGAGCAACAAGAACAGGAATCTCAAGGCGATCAGAAAGATCAGGACTCTGAAGACCAATCACAAGGTGATCAACAAGAACAAAAAGAGCAAGGTAATCAAGAGAGCCAGGAAGGTCAAAAAGACTCTCAAGATCAGTCTGAAGGTGATCAACAACAAAGTGACCAAGAACAAGGAAAGCAAGACGATAAGCAGGCTCAAGATGCTCAGCAACAAGCACAAGATGAACAACAAAAAGAAGAAGAACAAGTCAAGCAAGCCGAAGCGTCTGATGATGAACAAGATCCAAACGATGAAAAATCATTAGCTCAACAGGCTAGTGACAGTAAAAAGCAAGAAACCGAACAAAAACATCAACAATTGTTAAATAAAGTGACAGACGATCCTTATTTACTATTACGTAATAAAATGCGCCTCGAATACCAAAAGCGCCGAAGTGAAGGTACGCCCCAAGGAGTAACCAAAAAGTGGTAACAAATTTTTCAATACAAGCAGTTAAAAGGCCTTATTATCCCCAGAAAGCCTTGATGCTATTTATCTTGATTATGGCTACATTACTTTTCAGTAATAACGTCTTCGCTTTATCAAAAGTAACGGCAGTTGTTGATAAAAACCCTGCGATGATTAATGAATCGATTTTATTAACCGTCACTGCTGATGACGATGTAAACCGCAATGCTTTGGACACTAGTCCATTGCTTAGTGATTTTATTGTCGGCCAAACATCGGTTAGTTCACAAACGAGTATGGTCAATTTTAAGACGACTCGTGTTACCAAATGGCAAATTGTATTAATTGCTCGGACCCCGGGACAGTTCATCATCCCTGCCCTTACTATCGAAAACCAACAGAGTGAACCGGTAGAATTGACCGTTGTAGCTGCTAAAGAGGCTAATAACACTACCCAAACTGATATTTTTGTTACCAGTGAAGTATCTCGTAATGAAGTTTATGTGCAGCAATTATTAACTTTATCTATAAAGCTACACTTTGCCGTTGATCTTAAAAGTGGCAACTTAACTGAGCCAAGTTTAACGGGCGCAACCATTGAAAAAATCGGCCAAGACAAACAATCAGATAATATTATTAACGGAAGACGTTACCGGGTCATTGAACAAACCTATGCGATAACCCCAGAGCAAAGTGGTGAATTTACCCTAGCAGCTCCGTTATTTTCAGGTGAAATACTACAAGCATCTAAACGACGATCGAGTTTTTTAAGTTTTGCACAAACTAAACCTGTCAGCATTTTAGGTGATGCATTAACTATTGTGGTATTACCTATACCGGCAAACTACCCAGCTAATGCTCAATGGTTACCTACTGATATACTTACCCTGCATCAAGAGTGGCCAACAGGTAATGACCAATTTACTGTTGGTGAGCCAATCACACGCACGATAACCTTAACAGCTGCTGGACTTTCAAAAGCGCAGTTACCAAAAATCGAAATGAAAAGTAGCCGTGGTTTAAAAATATACCCTGATCAAGCAGAGTTAAATGCCAACCTAAGAAATGATAGATTGGTCAGTCAAAAGATACAAAACTTTGCCTTAGTGCCCAGTAATGCTGGAGATTTTGTTTTACCTGAAATGGGTATTACCTGGTTTAATACTGTTACTAATAAAATAGAAGTGGCGACATTACCTGCTAAAACTATTTCAGTTCAAGCAGGAGAAGGTGCTTTTAAGGATAGTGCACTAAGTGGCTTGAAAAATCCGACTAATCAATCAGGTAACTCTGCTAGTGATGCAATTAATAACGCGGGGATTTTAACAGGACAGAGCCCTGCTGTTGTCAACGAGGTATACGTTCAAGATAAGCGTCTACAATGGCTGTTCCTTAGCTTATGGCTATTAACAAGTTTGGCATGGTTAATTCAATTCTTCTATTTGAAGAAAAAAAATCAGACAAAAGTCAAAAACAGTTCTCACATTACAAGTGTTATTAATTCTGGTAATCACTATTTAGCCCTTTTAGCTGCCTGTAAGAAGAACAACGCAGAACAAGCTTTGCAGTTAATATTACCTTGGTTGAGACAATTATTAACGGTTAATAAATCCGGACTAGAGATAAATAACATTGCCCAAGCTCAAGAAATTATTCAGGAGCAAAATTTTTCTACTGCCCTTAATGACCTTCAGCAACACCTCTATGGCAAAAGTGCTATTGATGGCGCACCATCTTGGCAAGGGTTGGCATTGCTAAATGCCATTCAAATCGTTAATAAGCAGCAAAGTGAAAAAGTAAATTCTCATCAAATATTACCGCTCAATCCATAAAAGTTGCACTTTGCATATATAATGTACTTAAGAAGGTATTTGCTAAATTAATACCTTCTTAAGTAAATAATCAATAATGCTTGAAATAAAATTCCTACTCTTAGGGTCTATAAACATATGATGACAAAACAAGTTAGATATGAGGCGCTAGTAAAGGCGCTACACGGTGATTTATATCGCTATGCCTATTGGCTATGCCACGAAAAACAAGTGGCTGAAGACTTGGTGCAAGAAACATTTTTACGAGCTTGGCGTGCCCTTGATTCGCTTAAAGATGAAAAAGCTGCCAAGTCATGGTTAATCACTATTTTACGACGAGAGAATGCTAGACGCTTCGAAAGAAAGCGTTTCGACATGAGTGAGTATGAAGAGGCGAGCATAACGGATACTAAATCAGTGACCACAGAGCAAGAGCTCGAAAACCATTGGTTAAGAGATAAAATTGCGCAACTGCCTCCTGAATACTCTGAACCATTAATTTTACAAGTATTAGGTGGCTTTAGCGGAGAAGACATTGCCGCTATGTTAGATCTAAACAAAAACACAGTAATGACACGTTTATTTAGAGCAAGAAATCAGCTTAAAGAAGCGTTAGAAGCAGAGCCAGTAAAGCGAGGTATATACAATGGATGATTTGCAATTTAGACGTGCTATATATGCCGATCCCAACAATCAAGATGATGACGCTATTTTGGCGCAAGAACAAGATCCAAGCAAAAAGCAATTTGCTCAAGAGATCTGTCAATTAGATGAAAAAATTAAACAAGCACTGCAAATTCCAGTGCCTGATGATTTGGTCGATAAATTGATTTTGCGACAAACCTTAGCAAGTCATCAAGTGCAAAAGAAAAAAACTCGCGTGCATTTAGCTTTAGCGGCTTCAGTTGCCATTGTGGGTGGTTTAGTACTTAATTTTATGCAGTTTTCAAGTGCTTATCACAACCTAGGTGATTATGCGTTAGCCCATGTTTATCATGAGCAAGGGAATATTGCTAATAATGCCAGCAGCCAAGTAACGTTAGCATCATTAAACCAGAAGATGGCAGCTTTTGATGGTAACTTTAGCCAGTCTTTAGGGAAGTTGTTGTGGGCTGATTACTGCCGATTTGACGGTATGAAAAGTTTACATTTAGTTTATCAAGGTAAAACGAGTCCTGTAACTGTCTTTATTGTGCCTAAAAATGAACAGCTAAGCTTTACTGATTCTTTTAATGATGACGCTCTATTTGGTAGCTCGCTTGAGTTTAATCGCAGTAATATCATTGTTGTCGGCGATAAGAATGAGTCTTTAGGTAAATGGCAACAAAGTATTAGTGACACTGTGTCTTGGTCTATATAACTCTATTGACCTTAAGGTGTATCACCTAATAGTACTAAAATCTAGGATTGAGTGAGCACCTTATTGACGCATTAAAAAAGGCCCTGATAGTAACTATCAGGGCCTTTTTGTTTTAGCACATTAAAACCCTATGCCAAATTACAAACTATAAGGTGTTCTCAAACAATTTATAGATTCGACGGTATTCATTTAACCAAGAGCTAGGCTGTACAAAACCATGTGGCTCTACTGGGTAAATAGCCGTTTCAAAATCTTGCTTTTCAAGTTCAATCAAACGTTGTACTAATCGAACAGTATCTTCAAAGAACACATTATCATCGACCATAGGTGCATTGATTAATAATGGCTTGTTCAGTCCTTCTGCAAAATAAATAGGCGAACTACGTTCATAAGCAATAGCATCATCTTCAGGTGTATTTAAAATATTTGAAGTATAACCATGATTGTAATATGCCCAATCAGAGACTAAACGTATAGCTGAACCAGAAGCGAATAAGTCAGGGTCAGTGAACATTGACATTAACGTTAAGAAACCGCCATATGAACCACCATATGTACCCACGCGTTTTGCATCAACATTAGCATTTTCAATAAGCCAGTTAACACCATCACGCATATCTTCTACTTCAGGTTTACCCATATGGCGATAGATAGCGGTTCGCCACTCACGTCCATAACCCGCAGATGCTCGGTAATCCATATCAATCACAACATAACCTTGTTGTACTAACATAGAGTGGAACATAAATTCGCGGAAGTATCCTGACCATCCCAAGTGAGAATTTTGCAAATAACCCGCACCATGAGTGAACATTACCGCACGATTTTTTTCTGAGGTAGTATCAAAGTTTTTAGGAAAATATACTTTAGAGTAAATCGGCTCTTTTTGTTTGCTTGATGCGATAGCAACTACTGATGGAGCAGACCAAGGCATTGCTAGAAATTGTTCAGAAACGGTGTTAGTTATTTTTTGTGCTGCATCACTCGTTGTTAAGCTTTGAACATAAAGCTCTGGTGGCATAGTTACCGTAGAATGTTCAATTAGCAGTTTTGATTCATCCGGACTCAAAGTGTAATCATTTTTACCCCCTAAGTCGGTCAACGCGATAAGTTCTTTAGCTAGATCTACTTGATATATTTCATAAATACCAGGGTGCTTTTTATTCGCTTTAAAAATAAATCGTTGACTGTCGAGTGTAGGTGTCACATTACTCACTTCAAACTTACCGGCCGTTAACTTAACCGCCTTTTCGTTTAATTCTTTGTGATATAAATGAGAGTAACCTGATTCTTCAGATAAGTAGTATAGGCTTGCTTTACTGCTAGCATTTAACCAACCAAATTCATTAAAACTCCAGTTAATCCAAGCATCATCATGTAACTTATGTTGTGTAACAAGTTCATTTTTTGCAAAATCAACGGTCGTTAACCAGCGGGTTTTATTATCCCAAGCTTCTAACATTAGCGCGAGGTGTTGACCGTCACTACTCCACTTGATTGGGTTATACATTTGAAGTACGTGAATATTACGTGCTTTTTTCGCTGATTTATATGTCTTCCCTTCACGAGCAAAGTTCTCTGCTTTCACACTAGCTAAAACATCATCATCAAAGCCTGGTAAGTTATCGTAACTCAAGGTTTGCTGTTTGCCCGTTGCTAAATCAAGTAGGAACAATTGTTCTTGATATTGTCTATTATTCGCAACACGAGCACGAACCTTTTCTGCAGCAATCACACCATCTTTAGTAATGTAGTTAGGCATAATATCTGATTTATCACGGCTTGATTTTGCTGACGTGATACTCACCAATAACTTATCACCTGCTGGAGATAAGCTAGCATGCGCAACTCTATTGCCCTTACCAAAATAAAACTTCGTATCATTAACCGCGATGTTTTCTGTAGCTAAACGTTCTTTTTGTGCTTGCATTAATTCACTGTTGCGTTGTTGCAGAGCAATGTAGTCAATTAACTTATGTTGTTCTTTTGCTAAATAACTTTTAGGAGCAAGCACGCCAACTGGCTTTTCTGACATTTTTAAATTGGCTAGCTCTTTTATTTGGCCTGTTTGTAGATTATGTCGATAAAAAACACTGCCGACTTGATACGCGATATCACCATTAGTCAAGAAAACTGCATTTCGCTCAGCGTTAGAGGTAAAGGTAAGCTGTTTTACTTCATTATTGGCAAGCATTTTTACAAAAACATCACCATTGAAGGTATAAACTTTATGCGTGCGCGTTTTATTCAATAATCCATTTTGATCAGCAACTTTATGTGTAGTTGATAACGCAACTTGTGTCACATCATTATTCTTTAATAAGTTAACCGCATACAAATCACGCAGTGGGTTACCTAATTGCTTTTGCTGATAATAAATAGTGTCGCTATTATCGCCCCAATACCAAGACTCTGGTGCACGACCAAACCAATCTGGGTCTGCCATTATTTGCTCTAAAGTGATGATATCTGTTGCTTGTGCATTGGTTGCTACAGCACCTTGAACTTTCTCTGGTGCGCTTGTATTGAGCTGCTCATTAAGTTGAGTATTACTACAAGCGGCTAATGAAAAGCTAAGTGCTGCGGCAATAAATTGTATTTTCATAAATTAAATTCTTTTGTGGAGTTCTTTTGTTAAAGAATGAATGAGGAGACGCCATGTTAAATACAACTACTGGTGGCTCTCGAAATTGACCCGTTATCCTAATTGATAAGCTAAAAAATGTGTTAAATAAAACGACCAATAGCTCTTTATCTGCGTTAAAAACACGGTAAGATAAAACGATTAATACATAATATACCCGTTACCTTGCAATATACAGATTTCAAAGCATATTTTGACTGCTAACGGGTATCGAAAACTGGACACATTGTTATGCTTTGCCCTTGCGGTTCAACTTTATTATTTAATGCTTGTTGCCAGCGATATATTACAAAAAAAATAGCTCCTAATACTCCGGAGCAATTAATGCGCTCACGCTTTAGTGCTTATGCAACAAAGAATGGTCAATATATATTTGAGACTTATGGTGCAAACCAGAGGTTAGATCAATCTATCGCTGAAATTCAATCGTGGTCGGAAGAGTGTATTTGGTTGGCATTGAGAATTCATCAAAGCGAGGAATCTACCGTAGAATTTTCAGCATATTACGTTGTTGATAATACGTTATGTGAATTAAGAGAAAAATCTAACTTCGTGCTTGAGCAATCTCAGTGGCGCTATACTGACGGTATTATCACCGTTCATAACGAGATTAAAAAGGTTAAACGTAATGAAGTTTGCCCATGCAATAATTATCCAACGGCTTGGTCAATAATAAAAGGCAAAAAATTTAAGCATTGCTGCGCTAAGCAAATAGGTATTTAAATGCTTATATAGTGCTTATTTAGTTAAGTAGTGGCGCTTTAACTAAAGATTGTTGAATACCATCTAACCAAGCCTTAGCATTAAAGTTTAATGACTGACCAAGCGGCTTATCTGCTGCATTGGAGGTTGGGAGTTGATCTTGTAGTAACTGATTACTTTGCGCTTGTGCTGCTTGCTTATACTTGAGTTGAGTAAATAAGCTCGTATTTTCTAATACTTGGCTTTCAATATGTTTTTTATCATCACGAAATGCTAACGGTTTCGGCATCATAGCATTCGTTAAATGTATAGTGGCTAAGTCATTACCTACAATAGTATGTGCTTGATTGAATTGATTTACATCATCTGGCGTGGTTAATGCTAATGCGGTTTTATCTGGTAGGTCAAATTGCTTTCTCAAAGCAACATTCGACAAATCAGCAGGTGTTATCTCTTGTGTTTTCGGTAACAAAAATTGGCTTTGTTCACGTACATCTTCAGCTAACATAGCCAACATCAAACTAAAATCAGCACGACGGGTTTGTTCTACACTTTCATTTAGTTGCTCACCAAGTTGCAACTCATGAAGTAAAACGTTAGTTGAAGAAAGATCAGAGGCTATATGTTCAGCACTGTTCTTTATCACGTCATTACTTTGTGAGGTGTTATTTGTTGAAAACTGCTGTGAAAGCTCTACTGCCAATGCCTATTCGCTTATTTATCTGTGCTTTGATAAATAAGTTATCGGCTGAATGTAAAAAACATTTAGCCGATAAGACAATTTATTTAAAATAAATTGTAGAGTGATCATTTAATCAACAATTACCCTAGATTATTGAGTTAACTTAATAAGTTAACTCATTTTTATAGGCCAAGTCAGTGTAAATGCCGCGCCACCAAGCTCACTATCACCAATAGAAGCGTGACCTTGATGCCACTCCATAATACGCGCCACAATCGCTAAGCCAAGTCCAAAACCACCTGTTTCACGATTCCTTGATTGATCTCCTCGTGAGAAGGCATCAAAAATGACTTGTTTAAATTCATCTGATACCCCATCGCCATTATCTTCCACACATATAATGCACTGTCCATTCTCGATAGAAAGAGTAACCCTTACTTTATCATTACCGTATTTAATGGCATTACTGATAAAGTTATTTACCGCTCTATCTATAAAATGCCCATCACAACAAACATAACTGTCAGGCATATTATTAACAAACTCAATCGAATTAACGAATTGATCATGACTGGCTATTTGAAACTTCACTAAATCATTTAAATTTGTGCTAGTAAAATTAAGCTCTGGTTTGTCATTATCAAAGGCAGCATAAATAAGCATTTCATTGATAAGTTCTTCCAGTTCACACACGTCATTACTAATTTGTTTCTGATATTTAGCGCGTTTTTCGTCATCTTTAATTGTATCAAGCATCTGCAAAGCAAATTTAGTGCGTGCTAATGGAGTTCTTAGTTCATGAGAAACCGCATTAGTTAACTCTTTATGTGCTTCAATGAGCCGCTTTATTCTTGCTGCCATCATGTTAAACGACGAAATCATGGGCGCAATCATGGTTGATTTTGCTGCGGGTGCCGTACTATCAAACTGCCCTTGACCGAAATCTCTCGTTGCCTTTTTAAGCTGTTCTAAATCACGGGACATAGGCCATAACCAAATGAAAATAACGATACCAAAGGTCGCCAAAATCATAACACGATAAGTCGCTTTAACCCTTGGCCTTGTCGGCATTTTAGCGGGGCCTAAGGTAATGACTGACTCACTATCTTTAAGTAAATAATGAATAATCACTTGGTCATCAAAATAATAAATATGAGCATTTGAGTGCGCTAAAGCATTATGGTCAGTGTGGTCTATGGCTTCGACATCAGCTAAAGAGACTAACTTTAAAGGCAACTCCCAGCGCTTTGCTGCGCCAGCGATTATTTCTTCCCATTCTTCTTTAGGATGTTTTTGAACATAATCTCCCGTAGCCATCATCAAGGTTTTATAACCCGTATAAGACTCAATATCTTGCTCAAGATAAGAGTTCCATACTTCATCAAGTGCCCAAGAAAAAATGATAAATGTGGAGATAATAAAGAAATAGAGATTAAAAAACGAACGACCTAATTTCATCGACGAACCTTATCAAGAGAATGTAGTAAAATAATACTAAGCTTAAGAAAAAGGCTTTGTTACTACGTATGGGTAAACAAAGCCTTGATATATTCAGTATGTCATCACAGCAACAAATGCCAGAAGACTAGTTCCATGCATCTGGAACAAATAAGTAACCCTGACCCCAAATAGTTTTGATTCTAAATGGTGTATCAGTACTGTCATGTAGTTTTTTACGTAAGCGAGAAATGCGTACATCAACACTTCTGTCTAAACCATCATATTCACGGCCAATTACCGCTTTATAAATATAATCACGGTTTTGTACTTCACCCGACTTACCCGCTAGTAACCATAATAAATCAAATTCTTGACTAGTTAAGTCAACATTTTCATCTTGTAAGGTTACTTTACGTGAGGCTTTGTTAATATATAAGCTACCACAAGTGATCTCACCTTTTTCTTCACTCTGGTTTGGTAATTCTCCCCGACGTAACAAGGCGTTTACTCGTGCTAGTAAAACGCGAGGCTCTACAGGTTTGATAACATAATCATCGGCACCGATCTCTAAACCAAGTACCTGATCAAAATCAGTACTTTTAGCTGTTAGCATTAACACTGGGCCATTAAATTCTGGACGTAAATCACGGCAAACACCAAAACCATCTTTACCCGGTAACATGACATCTAAAATAATAAGGTCTGGAGAAAAAAGCTTTACTCGCTTCGCTACTGTGTCACCACGAAACTCTTGTTTAACATGAAAACCTTCACTTGTTAAAAAGTCAGTGACTAAATCGGACAGTTGGCGGTCATCTTCAACCAATAATATTTTTTTTACGCTTGAGTTACTATCTGGCATGTTCATTTCCTTATTTATTACGCGTTCTTAATGTAAATTGATAAATAACTGTTTTAATAACTGTATTAACAGTTTTCAATATTGTGTTGCTCATTTAGGGTTAGCTTAAACAAGTTATTACGGTTAAACAATAGACTCTACTAGTTGTTACGAATAAATTACAATTTATAACAGAGTGTGAAAAATAATACTTGCGAGAAGTTAGATAAACACGCAAGATCATTGTCTTAATTTGTACCAGTTCGTATAAGGTATTATTCACTCCTTTATACGTAATGATATTACCAAACAATACATGACGATATTGTTCGCAAAACGCCTTTAGGAATACTATGAAAATTATCTCTTTTAATATTAACGGTCTTCGTGCTCGTCTTCACCAATTACAAGCGATTATCGATAAACATCAGCCTGATATTATCGGCTTACAAGAAATCAAAGTACATGATGAAGCTTTCCCATTAGAAGCGGTTGAAGCTATGGGTTATCACGTCTATTTTCATGGTCAAAAAGCTCATTATGGCGTTGCTATGTTATGCAAAAAAGAGGCTGAGTCAGTGCAGCGCGGTTTTCCTACCGATGATGATGAAGCTCAACGCAGAATGATTATGGTGACAACAACCAATGATAAAGGCGAAAAAGTAACGGTATTGAATGGCTATTTCCCACAAGGTGAGAACATTAGTCACGAAACTAAATATCCTTATAAAAGAAAGTTCTATAAAGATTTAATGTCTTATCTTAATGACAATCATGTCAATGACGAAAATGTTGTTGTTATGGGTGATATCAATATTTCACCGCAAGACTTAGATATTGGTATTGGTGACGTAAACAGTAAACGCTGGTTAAAAAGCGGTAAATGTTCTTTCCAACCAGAAGAAAGAGAATGGTTAACAACGCTAATGGATTGGGGCTTTGTTGATACCTTCCGTCAATTACACCCCGATACTACCGAACGTTACTCTTGGTTTGATTATCGCTCACGTGGGTTTGATGACAACCGTGGTCTTCGTATTGATGTGGTATTAGCAACCAAAAATATGGCCGAGCAATGTATAGAAGCCGACATAGATTATGAATTACGAGGTATTGAAAAGCCTTCAGATCATGCGCCTATTTGGTCAACATTTTCATAGGGTTACTGTTAATGCATACTGACATCTCTACTAAAGAAATAGCTCATTACCGCTGTCCTCTTTGCCAACAAGCTTTATCGCTTAATGAAAAGAGTTATCGTTGTGAAAATAATCATAGTTTTGATCAAGCAAAACAAGGTTACGTAAATTTATTACCCGTTCAATTTAAGCATTCAAAAGAACCTGGTGATAACAAAGCAATGGTGCAAGCTAGACGAGCGTTTCTAGACAAAGGTTATTATCAGCCCTTAGTAGACAGTATGCTCGCGTTATACCAAAAGTATGGTGATAAAAACGCAGCCATTTTTGATGCGGGTTGCGGTGAAGGTTTTTATACTCATCAACATAAAACCGAGCATAACAGTGTATACGGTGTAGACATTGCTAAAGAAACGATAAAAATTGCAGCAAAACGTTATCAAGACTGCTTTTTTAGTGTCGCTACTCTCTCTGACTTACCTTATGTTAATGAGCAGTTTGGATGGGTTTATAGTGTTTATGCGCCCATTTTAGAAAATGAATTTACCCGTATTTTGCAAAAAAACGGATATTTTTTGACAGTTACTCCTGCCGATAATCATTTATTTGAACTTAAATCCATGATATATCGCCAAGCTAATAAACATGACACGACTAAACAAGTGATTGAGAAATTAACGTTAGTTGAAGAACAGAGATTGAATTACCCAATGAACTTCTCTGACAGTAATGACCTGCTAAACTTGTTAGCAATGACACCTTTTGCCTTTAAAGCCAGTGATGAATTAATTACGCAATTGAAACAACAAAAACAATTCAGCTGCCAAGCAGACTTTGTTTTACGTTTGTATCAAAAGACGCATTAAGTTTTGGTGAAGTGGTTAAGTTAACTACTTTGTGGTTGCGAAAGTTAGCTGTAAAAGCTGAGCTAGATCGATATACCGTGGTTTATATTTTGCTAAATTAGCAATGGCAGTATCATTTTTTTCGTCATTGCTACGCTGACTTTGCTCAGCTACTTGCTGTTTTACCTTTTCTAAACCACTATGATACCAAGAGGCTAGAGATGGCGGTAATAACTTATCGGCTTTAACACCTGAAAACACTAGAGCTTGGACAGGTATACTTATTAAGAACAATCCATAAACAAGTGCTTGAGGTAGTGCATTTAGTGCATTACTAATAGAACCTTGGCCAAGAGGATATCCTGAAGCAACATATAGCTGCATAATAACAGTAAACATGGCTAAAGCAGGAAAGTAACGGCAGACAAAGCGCGCACTTTGCACGCCTCGATAATCTTCAAAATATTGAGATAATTCGGGTTTATCTGGCCAAAGAGATAGGTATTTTTGACCCAACTTAATGAGTTGTACTACTGAGATATTCATACTACTACTATAGCAGCTAGTCCTTAT
This sequence comes from uncultured Colwellia sp., assembly GCA_913058405.1. Lineage (GTDB taxonomy): Bacteria > Pseudomonadota > Gammaproteobacteria > Enterobacterales > Alteromonadaceae > Colwellia. The sequence goes on from CAJXRC010000016.1 coordinate 12,534, forward strand.
AAGCAACAGTTAGAAATGTAACTAAGCTTTCATTACGAATAACAATCATTAAAAGTTAAAATAAAGCATTTTATTGCATTGAATCAAGATTTCTACTTAACTCCATCGTTATAATGCCGACAATATTATTATTGCTATAATTATTCGATAACTTTTCATTTTTTAAAAGACAACAAACATGACCCAACAAAAACCTCATCGCAAAGATCCTGCTAGTACTGGCGCAATTTTAGTCATCAACTGTGGTAGCTCTTCGGTTAAATTTTCTTTAATAAAACCATTAAGCGGTGAAATACTCTTATCAGGTTTAGTAGAATGTCTGCACAGCTCTGATGCTATAATGACTATTAAACTAAATGGCGAGAAAAAGTCCTATAAGTTACCTGATCCCTTTAATCATCAAACAGCACTTTCTTTGTTAGTAGCGCAATTGCAACAACTTAACTTGGTCAAAGATATCAGTGCAATCGGACATAGAGTTGTCCACGGCGGTGAACAGTATTCACAACCAACGCTAATCACTCAGGATGTAGAACAAGCCATTAACCAATTGGCAAAACTTGCACCATTGCATAACCCTGCCAACCTCATCGGTATAAAAGCGTGCCAAAAAGCCTTTGAAGATTTACCACAAGTGGCCGTTTTTGATACGGCTTTTCATCAAAGCATGCCCGAAAAAGCGTATATATACGGCCTGCCCTATTCATTGTACAAAGCGCATGGAATAAGACGTTATGGTTTCCATGGTACTAGCCATTATTTTGTTGCAAAACAAGCAGCCAATCGGTTAAAAAAACCGCTCGAGCAATGTAACTTAATCAGTGCCCATTTAGGTAATGGTTGTAGTGTCACTGTCATTAAAAATGGTGAAAGTGTTGATACGAGCATGGGTATGACACCTGGTGAAGGTGTTATTATGGGAACTCGCTGTGGCGATCTTGATACCGGCATTATCTTTCATCTAGTCGAAAACCTAGGTTACTCAATTAGTGAAGTTGATAAATTAGTTAATAAAGAAAGTGGTTTGTTAGGTATTTCTGGCTTAAGCAACGATGGCCGTACGTTAGAAGATGCCATGTTAAAAGATAACCACGCCCAAGCAACATTAGCGCTAACTATTTTCTGTTACCGAATTGCCAAAACTATTGCTTCTTATAGCGCCAGCTTAACGCAATTAGACGGCCTCATTTTTACTGGTGGCATTGGTGAAAATTCAAGCTGGGTACGTACTGAAATAGTTAAGCAACTCGCGTTATTAAACTTCTCTTTAGATGAAGAAAAAAATAAAAAAACTCGCTTTGGTGTTTCCGGTAATATTGCTACTAAAAACTCAAGAGCTTGTTGGGTCATTGCAACAAACGAAGAATGGGTCATTGCCGAACAGTCAGCCCAATTACTATCAAATTTAGCTAAATAGATGAATATATAAGTAGGATTTAATTTATGCCACATAGAATTATGTTAATCCCTGTTGGATCAGGTGTCGGCTTAACTAGCGTATCGTTAGGTTTGTTGCATGCTTGTCAGCAAAAAGGGATTAAAGTTGGGCACTTCAAACCCATTAGTCAACCTTCACGTAATAGCTTAGCTAAAAAAAATAAAACCATTGATGCCATTAGTCTGTCTCAAAATAGTACGAGTGTCTCTCTTAGCTATGTCGAAGGAAAAATGGGCGATGGCCTTCACGACGTCGTTTTAGAAGAAATCGTTGCTAATTTCAATGCATTTAAAGCAGATCATGACGTTATAATCATTGAAGGTCTAGTTCCCACACCAAGACAACCTTATGCTGGTCGCATTAATCGTGATGTAGCTCAAGCGCTAGGTGCAAATATTGTATTAGTGGCTAGCCCAGGTAATGACACTGCTGAAGAATTTGAAGATAGACTGGAAGTCAGTGCAGAAACCTATGGTGGCATAAAGAATCGTCATCTTATAGGCTGTGTTATCAATAAACTTAATTGCCCAGATCAAGAAGAATTTGGTTTATTACCCAAAGAAGAAGAAGTTGAAAATGACTTTAACCTAAATCATTGGTTAGATTTATCGATTTTTAAAGGCAGACATTTTGATTTACTTGGCACAGTTCAGTGGGAAATAGATCTTATTGCCCCACGAGTCTGTGATATTAGTAACTACCTTGAAGCTAAAGTCATTAATAGTGGCGATATGGAACATCGCCGTTTTCGCAGTGTTGCATTTTGTGCCAGAACAGTATCAAACCTAGTCAGTTACTTAGTACCTGGTCGACTTATTGTCACTCCTGGTGATCGCACCGATATTATTATCGCGGCCTGTTTATCTGCCTTAAATGGGACTAAACTAGGTGGTTTGATTTTAACTAATGGCTTTGAACCATCCGAGCAGGTTTGGGAGTTATGTAAACAAGCGCTAGATGCTGGTTTACCTGTTTTATCTGTACCTTGGGATACTTGGCAGACCTCACGCCATATTATGGGTTTCAATCCTGAAATACCAAAAGACGATATTCAGCGACAAGATAAAGTAAAACAGCATGTTGCTGACAACTTGAGTAGTGACTGGCTCGAAAGTCTGACCTCGAAAAACAATAGTTATAACTTATTATCACCACCAGCATTTAGACATAAGTTAACCGAACTTGCTCGCCAAGCAAACAAGTTAATCGTTTTACCAGAAGGAACCGATATACGTACTATTAAAGCTGCAGCAATTTGCTGTGAGCGTAATATTGCTCGCTGCCAACTGATCGGCAACAAAGAAGAAATACTGCAAATTGCCGAACATCAAGGCATAAGTCTACCTGATAACTTATTAATAACAGATCCCGATACTATTCGAGAAAATTATGTTGGGCCTATGGTCGAACTACGTAAAAATAAGGGTCTAACCGATGTTATTGCCTTAGAAAACTTAAAAGATAATGTTGTTTTATCTACTATGATGTTGCAGCTTGGCCAAGTAGATGGCCTTGTTTCTGGTGCAGTAAATACTACAGCAAATACCATAAGGCCCGCTTTACAGTTAATAAAAACGGCACCTGACAGTTCACTTGTTTCATCGGTTTTCTTCATGCTACTGCCAGATCAAGTATTGGTTTACGGTGATTGCGCTATTAACCCTGAGCCTAACGCAGAACAATTGGCTGATATTGCCATTCAATCTGCTGACTCAGCAAGAGCATTTGATATCGAACCAAGAGTTGCCATGATTAGTTACAGTACAGGTAAATCTGGTCATGGTGCTGATGTAGAAAAAGTAGCTAAGGCGACTGAAATTGCTAAAGCTAAGCGACCTGATTTGATCATTGATGGACCACTTCAGTATGATGCCGCCATTATGGAGAATGTGGCTAAGAAAAAAGCGCCAAATAGTCCTGTTGCAGGTAAAGCAACTGTATTTATTTTCCCTGACTTGAATACAGGTAACACTACTTATAAAGCAGTACAACGTTCTGCTGACTTAGTAAGTATTGGACCAATGTTACAAGGTATGAATAAACCAGTTAACGATCTATCCCGCGGCGCATTAGTTGATGACATTGTTTATACTATTGCGTTAACAGCGATACAGGCAACGATGTAACAGCAAAAACTGTTCGCCTTTTAATAAATTAACTCGCGGTTAAACTTTCTTTTAGGAGGTTTAACCGTGTCAAATCTATAATTTCACAAGTAAAGACTGCCAAACTAGTATTTTGACCGATTATCTTATTTATTTATATCTAAACACTTGTTAGACAAAAAACGTACTACTATTATTTCCCTTTATAAACAATGACTAAAGCCACACATAGAGACTTATCCACAACCATACACACAGCTTCTGTGGATATAAAAATAAAAGATTACTAGTAGCAGTATTAAGTAAACATCTTAGTAAAACCTTCGTAAATAACCACTTTAAATAACTTTCCCCTAAAACTATACGTTTGTTAAGACCCTGCCCTTAGCAGAACAGACTTTAATCTCAACAAATAAATGCCACAACACACAACTAGCGCTAAAGTTGTCCATTATTTTCTCGTTAAGAAAAATATAAGAATACTGCAATCGAAGCACTACCTGTAAAGCAAAGTCTGGTAATATAATCTCAAATTTAGACTAAAATAACATTCATATAGGAATACTATGATTACCGTCTACGGCATAAAAAATTGTGATACTGTGAAAAAAGCGACTAAATGGCTTGAAGCAAATAATATAGCTCATCAACTTTATGACTTTAAAAAGCAGCCATTAACCGCTGAACTATTAACAGAATTTGTCAGCCAAAGTGATTGGTCATTGTTATTAAATAAACGTAGTACGACATTTCGTAATTTACCTGATGAGATAAAAAATAACTTAACAGATGACGTTATGTTTGCCGCTGTCCTTGAGCAACCTACGTTACTTAAAAGGCCTCTATTACCTTTAAACGGTGAACTTAACCTTGGCTTTAAAGTTGATCAATACCAAACTATTTTCGAAAACAAATAAATATAAAAAATAAGCCACATTTTAAATAATTAAGTATAGGTAGCCCTTGTGAGTAAAATCGAACAAAAAAGTCAAAGCGAAGTTATTGAGTTGGCAATAGAACTAATGTCTAGAGCCTCAGTTACCCCTGAAGATGCTGGTTGTCAAAAATTGATGTCGCAACGACTAGCAAAACTCGGATTTACTAATGAAAGCATGGTTTTTGCAGACACTACAAACCTGTGGTCTCGTCGTGACAGCACAAATGAAATAAAAGTAGATAACTTAGTTTTTTGTTTTGCTGGTCACACCGATGTTGTACCAGCAGGTAACCTTGAGTTATGGAACACACCACCGTTTGAACCGACCATTATTGACGGTATGTTATATGGACGCGGTGCGGCCGATATGAAAGGTAGTTTAGCGGCGATGATAGTGGCAACAGAGCGTTTTGTTCACGACCATCCAGATCATCAAGGCTCAATCACTTATTTAATAACGAGTGATGAAGAAGGTCCATTTATTAATGGCACCACAAGGGTTATCGATACGTTAGAGGCACGTGATGAAAAAATCACTTATTGTATAGTTGGTGAGCCTTCAAGTACTCACGCTGTCGGAGATATAGTAAAAAATGGTCGCCGTGGCTCTATTTCTGCAGAAGTTGATATTAAAGGCAAACAGGGGCATGTTGCTTACCCAGAACACGTTAAAAACCCTATTCACTTAGCTATGCCCGCACTAACAGAATTAAGTTTAGTGGAATGGGATAAAGGTAACGATTATTTCCCTGCAACTAGTTTTCAGTTGTCTAATCTTAATGCAGGTACTGGTGCAACAAATGTTGTTCCTGGTCATATCAATGCCTTATTTAACTTACGTTATAGCACTGAATTAACGGACCAAATAATTGTTGAGCAGGTCGAATCGATCCTAGATAAACATCAACTTGATTATGATATAAAGTGGACGTTCAATGGCAAGCCATTTATTACTGAACATGTTAACTCAGAACATGGATTTTTAAACGCGGTTAGCCAAGCAATACTTAGTGTTACTGGTAAAGAAACTCAACTTTCAACTTCAGGTGGTACATCCGACGGTCGATTTATCGCACCGACAGGAGCACAAGTGATTGAGCTCGGACCATGTAACGCGACCATCCATCAAGTCAATGAATCGGTGTGCTGTGAAGACTTAGAAAAGCTTGTAGATATTTACTATCATTGTTTAGTTAATGTTTTATGTACACATAAAACTGACAGTTAGTTATAAGGTTTCAATTAACCATGCAAAAGACTAATCACATCAATAGTATCAATCCGGCTCAGATATTGGGCCAAGATGAAAAACACCTTTACTATGTGAGTGAGCGAGTTGCCATTCACCAAGCAATGAAAAATGCCTTTGATGCTATGGTCTATGCAGCTAAAGACCATAATATTGAGTTAACGATTGCCAGTGGTTTTAGATCTTTTGATCGACAACTGATGTTATGGAACAACAAGTTTTCGGGGAAAACTCCCATTAAAGATAGTGCTGGGAATATTGTTACTTCTGCGGAGCTATCGCCACTTGAGTTAATGCACAGTATTTTGCTTTATTCTGCGCTCCCTGGCGCAAGCAGGCATCATTGGGGGTGTGATATTGATGTGTACGCACCAAATTTATTAGCTCAAGGTTATCAATTACAACTTGAGCCTTGGGAATATAGTGAACAAGGACCTTTAGCAAAATTATCTGCTTGGCTTATTCAACACGCACACAAATTTGGTTTTTATTTCCCTTATGCGAACTTCCAAGGTGGCGTTGCTAAAGAGCCTTGGCATATATCCTATCTGCCGTTAGCTCAGCAGTACCAGCAAGCTTTTGATATTGATTTGTTAGCACAAACATTAAGCCGTAGTTGTATCTTAGGTAAGAGTGTCATTATTGAAAATTTAGATGACATAGCAAAGCGTTATATTAACAATGTTTGTGCAGCGCCAACCAATGTTATACTAGCTAAAGACCTAGAATACTAATTTTAGCGAATTAACTTCAAAAATTTACCAAGAGGCACTCCAATGGACAATTGGTTAGCGATTTTTATGATAGTAATAACCGTCGTTATTATCATAGGAAATTTGAGTACATTTCAGAAAAGCTCTAAGCACAAAATGCGTAAAACAAGTTTAAATGACCGAGAAGAAACACTGCCAAGAACTAATAAAAGTACACATAAAATGGCTTCCGTAGAGAAAGAAAAGCGCTAAGGTAAAGCTGAGCTTATAAATATAGTCAGATTACAGACATAAAAAAACTCCAACTAGTGGAGTTTTTTTATGTCTGTAAAGTAACGAAGTAATTACTTCATAATTACTTCGCGAAAACTAAGATTAGAAAACATCTCTAAAAGATAGCCCTTTTTCTACCACAGGGAAAATTCGTTCAAGTGCTTCTAAAGTCAATGGCTCACCATCAGCGTCATAGATAGTCACAGAGGTTTTCTGGTTAAGCTCATCTGCCGGCGCTAACACAAATTGGTACTGAGCATCACTCACATCAATAACCGGTACATCATCACCCCAGATACTATCCCAAACGCTACTTTCAGGTTTGACAAACTCTACGTAGTAAATCTTTTTATCTTCATTAAGATCAGTAATCGTAAAGCCATGCTTTTCAAAGAACAGCGGCATATTACCCCATAGGTCGTCTAACCCCATTTCAACAATATATGCTTGTTCAGCTTCAATGTTTTTACCTATTGTTACTAACTTCTGGTTCGCACGAGTTAAACGGTCAGCACGCTGTTGAAGACGGTAGTTATAATCAACTGCTGCAATAAGATCATTAAGCATGCCTTTTTCAGCTCTTTGCTTATCAATAGGGTCCATTGTTTTACTGCCACCCTTTTCATCTGTTTGTAAAAAATCAACTAATGAAACACGTAATGACACACTGCGACCATGTGGTTTTGCTAACAATTGAAAACGAAAGCGTACACTCTTTGAAAACTGAATATCAGTAAAAATCCAACCAACATCAACTTCATCATGATACCAATCAGATTCAATAATGGCGGTTCTAATACCTTCTCGTTTAATGCTGGTTTCTTTTAAACTAGTCGCCCCTTCAGTAACCTTACTTAAGGTAACTTCAGTGTCTTCTTCGATATAGTTATAGGTAATGTTATCTTCGTCTAATTTCTCTTTGACAACTTTTTCGATAAAATCTAATAAGTCTTTATCTTCTAGTACCTTATCAAACCAAATAATAGCAATACCAGACTCTTCTACAACACGTGAAGATGCAGCAACAGGCATGACTAATGAAGGTGCTCGAATATCCATATTTTCACCAATAGGGCCTTGGTGATTTATTTTGTTGGTAACAAAATAATCATTCGCTTGCTTTGGTTTATTTAAATTGGCAGGAATCACGAGGTCGTTAGCTTCAACCTTATTCTGATACTCAAAGCTACCTTGTGCTTGTTTATTATTAACTGATCCACAAGCTGTTAGTGATAAGGCTAACAGTGATAAATAAAACGCTCTACAACTCATTAAAACTCCTGTGGCTTAGGTTATTGATATTCAAAACCCAACTAAGCTCACTAAAAAATACTAAAAAAAATTTGATATAAGACAGGGCTAATATTGCGCCCCATGGTACTTGCCTGATTTTACAAACACAAGGTATATGACCACAAAAATTCAAGATGATTCCAACTTTTACTACGATCAGTTACAATGCGCCTTTATTGATAACTTGAGCTTAATGAATGCCACAATATTTAGTACTAACAGCGATGGGATCGGACAGAACTGGTTGTGTTAGTGAATTGACTAAATTAGCAAGTGAATGCGAATGTAATATACTAGACAGTCGGATGGCCATTTTTGGCTCTGAATTTACTTTCATTATGCTGCTAACTGGTGATACCAGAGCGATTAATAAGATTGAAGTTAAAATACCTAAGCTGGCGCATAGTTTAGATTTAATCACAATGATGAAGCGAACGTCTGGTCACAGAACCTTTGACTTAGTTCAGCATTACCAGGCAGAGTACTCGGGGATAGACCAACCAGGTATTTTAAAAGCAATGACCGCCTTTTTTGCCACACGTAAAATAGATATCTCTTCATTGAAATCGGAAATAGATCCTAAAACCAATCATATGAGCGCTAACATATTGTTTGCTTTAACAGAAAAGATTAGTATCGATGAGCTGGAGTACGATTTTCTAGAGCTATGTGAGCAAACTGGAGTTCAAGGTTTTATTAAAAAAGCTAATGCGAACTTATTGTAATGTTGGATTGTTTATCATTTAGCATTAAAATATGAAGCCGCTCTAGTTCGAAAGGTAATTATGTTATTGCATATTCATGTAGCGACTGCATTTAATGAAATCGGCCTTGTCCACCTATCAAACGAGTTATTGTAAAGTAATCTAAAAAGATCAACCGCCCCTAAAACAACCTTAAAAACAAATAGAAGTGACATTATTATGAATACTTTAAATGTTGGTGATACCGCGCCACTTTTTACTTTGAACAATGAAAATGATGAGTCAGTATCATTAACTGATTATATTGGTAAACAACAAGTGTTAGTATAATTCTCATTCTACCTATAAGTTAAAAGTTCAGCTATATTAAACCCTCTAGTGCAATTTACTTCATTAATCAGAGGGTCTTTCCATGAGAAAAGCCTACAGCTATATTCGCTTCTCAACCAAGAGACAGCTTACAGGTCACTCCTTAAAACGACAGCAAGATGCAGTTACAGAATACTGCTCTGATAACAACCTTCTATTAGATAGAAGCTCTTTCCAAGATTTAGGTGTATCAGCCTTTAAAGGTAAGAATGCTACAGAAGGTGCATTAAGCCAATTCTTAGAAGCAGTCCAGTCTAGCTCTATTGATTCAGATAGCTACTTGTTAGTTGAGAACCTAGATAGACTTTCAAGACAGAAAGTTAATGAAGCCATGGCTCAGTTCCTTAATATCATTAATACAGGTATTACAGTTGTAACCCTCTTTGATAAAAGGACTTATCACAAAGATAATCCCGACTTAACAACAGACCTATTAGTCAGCTTATTAGGTATGCAAAGAGCTAATGAAGAGTCTGAAACTAAGAGTAAACGTATACGCGCATCTAGACAGCATATGCGTGAGAACTTATCTGAAAAGAAATACACAGCGGTTTCCCCTTTCTGGTTAAAAGCTAACAAAGCAAAGACAGACTTCATTGTCATTGAAGAAAGGGCTGAAATAGTCAGAACTATATTCAACTTGTCTGTTAAAGGTTACGGCTCTATAAAGATTGCAGACTACCTCAATGCACACGACTACAAGCCACCCAAAGCTAAGTTATGGTCCTCTACCTCTGTAGCTAATGTCCTTAAAGAAAGAAAAGTATTAGGTGAGTTTCAACCTAGGGTTCTAATAGATGGCAAGATGCAAAATACAGGCGGGCTAATTACTGACTACTTCCCCAAGGTAATAGATGAAGATACCTACCTATTATCACGCTCTCAGGTAAGGCAGCGTAATGTAAAAGGTGCAGGTAAAGGTACAGGTAGAAAAGGCAAGCATTTCTCTAACCTTTTTAGTGGCTTTAGCAAGTGTAAGCTTTGTAATTCTAACTTGTATATGAAAGATAAAGGGACTAAAAGCAAACCATACAAATACTTATATTGTAGTACTAAGTGTGGTGCTAAAGCCCTACCCTTACATTTAGCTGAGAGATTCATTACTGATGTATTCACAGATGGCTCTTATCAAGATATTTGGAAAGCCTTAGCTCAAAGACAAGAGCAAGAAGGTGTTGATATCCTACAACTTGAAAATAAGCTAACAGCCTCAGAAGAGAACCTTAACGCCTTCTTAGATACTAACCCAAGCTTTTCAATACCTAGCATAACTGAGTACTTAGCTAAACAAACTCAAGTTATAGAGAGTCTTAAGTTAGAAATAAAAGAGGCTACTAGCTCAAGTCTCCCTTCAATTAAAAATGAAGTACTGGGTCGTAAAGAACTTATTCAAATCATAGCTACAGCATTCCAGAGAGAAGCTTATGGAACTAAACCTGAAAAGCTAGAAGATACTGCTCTGTATCTTGTAAGACAGAAGCTAAATAATTTACTACATAAAGCATTTGGAACTGTACTCTTTGAATACACTGGCTCTCAGATATCAATGGCTGCTGAATCCTCTTCTGGTCGAAGTGAGTTCTCTGCTAATAAAGAAAGTTTTAATTCAGATACTTTCAATATATTTTGGAGAGTTAATCTAGAAGGAGACTCAAGGGAAGATACACCTGAACAGAAAGCTAAACGTCATGAGCGTTTATTTCTAAATAACTAAGGCTCTTATAAGAGTCTGCGGTACATAAATAAAATGGCTACAGAGCTTTGTAAATATACCCTGTAGCCTCAGTGGGGCACAACCAAATAGATATATATATACTGCATATAGGAGCCCCTCAGCGGCAATGTGAGGCCCTTTCTCTACTCTTATGATCAATGACATACAGAGGGCTTACCCCCTCTTAAAATAGCTATCACCAAAGGCCGACTCAAACAACCATGTTCGTCTGAGAGCCAATATACACAAGCCTTTTGTATTTTAACGCATAGACTATTATAAGAGCCCACTCATAAAAACAAGTTAAAAATAGGACTACTAATTAAAGTAACCCTATCAAGATATATCTATTGCAATAAATTACATCGTTATACTGATAACAATAGCTCATGTTTATATCTCTAGAAAGTCCTGTGCTAGTACTAGCAAGTAAATAAAGCCCTATTCCCAAGAAAAGGAATAAGGCTAGATTATATAATAAATAAACTTACTGTAGTCTCAATACCACTAGCAGCTTAGAGAAAAGAACAAACAACTAACTAGATACGTTAACTAGCTATTGGAGGATAGAAGCCATAACCAAGCACTTTCTTTCTATCTCTAGGAAGTTACTTTAAGGTGGCTCTTACTATGAGTCTAGCTTTCATCAGTTAACTGAACCATATCTAGCAGCCTCAAATCCCTCTGTATTGTCTTACTAGTTACCTTTAGCTTTCTAGCCAACTCCTCTCTATTGAAGTCTGGACTGGAAAGTATAACCTTAGCTACAATCGCCCTTCTCTGCTCAGGTGTGAGTTTGTCACCCCCAATATTAGCTGTCTTACTTTCAAGCACTTTAAGTCTCAACCCATGACTACTGACTATCTCCCTTAACTCTGACAACTCTAGCGCCACCCTCCTTTTCTCCATTAGCTGATGGAGACCTGCGTATAAGGTGTAAGCAATTAGGTCGTACTTAGTTAATGGCATACCTAGCTCTCTCATTAAGACTAGTTGCTCATGGTCTTTGTGCTCAGACAATCCAAACTGGAAGCCCTGTACCCTTTGGTTATAAATATTCTTATTGATAAAGTACTCCCTTATTTTCTTGTCAAAACCTGACTTCTTCATGACCTTGTTAATAATATGCTTAACTCTTCCCTTATCATCTATCTTCTCATGCTTGAGCTTGTCATTAAGTACACTCAACATCATCCCTGAGATGTGCTCATTACCTACCCTCATACCTGAGTCGTGATTTAGTAGGCTAATCTCCTGCTCAAAGGTGTATTGAGATGTTTCCCTGTCATCCTGTCTATCTCTCATGAACTTGCCAAATAGCTCTTTGGTTGTTATCCCTTTGTTGCCCTCCCAGTCATCCCAATGTACATAGATTTGAGACTGGTTACAGAACTCGCTGTACTTAGCCCAGAGCTTAGTTAGCTTCTTATCTCTCTTTACTCTATTTGCTTTCTTTTCTATTGCACACTCAGGTGCTTTCTTACTAACTTCAAAATTCATAGTATATCTCTCTTAAATTATATCGGGCTCTTAGAGGACTGTCTTTGAATGTAACTTCAGTGGGAAGAATAGGGACATGTCCCTGTTTAGTGTCTGTATACCTGTAAAATATCCCTGTGAGCTAAAGAACCCTGTCAACTCAAAGAATGCATAAGGTGATATTTATAGGGAAGTAGGGGTAAAGTGAGACACTTTTCTATTTTTGACACTGTTACTCATAGATAAAGGTAAAGCTAAGTCTCGGGTATCATTTATTGAACTCATATGTACTTAAGACTATTCACTTCGTTCATTAAGAGGGACGGACGTAGCAACGTCTTCTCCGTTCGCGTGTGCTTCGCACTCTACGCTCGCTCCCAACTCTGTCGAGCTGGGCTTTATCAACTTAAAAGAAAGCCCACTCCACCTCAGCCAAAGCCTTACTTTAAGTAGCTGCGATATAAAACTTTAGTCTTCCTGAGTAACTTAATCTCATTGGGATATCCTGACTTTCCTTTTATCTTGATGTACTTATTTTTTGCTAGAGCTTTCAATGACTCCTTAACGGTAACGATACTTATACTGAATAGCTCTGCTATCTGTGATTGTGTAGGGGCTATATTTTGGCATTCATCTTTAAAGCCTTCCTGACTCACCAAAGCAGCCAGAACAAGTGACTGAGTATTTGATATATCTTTAAGCCCATAGGCTATAGGAACTGTATTCATAATTTAATCCTCGTTTATGTGTCTCTATAGGCAGTCACATTAAAGAGGGGGTATGATTTGTATCAGCCACACATTAAAACAAGAACAGACTCAGATATCCCTGTAAGAGCTTGATTTGGAGTAACTCAGATAAAGACAGATGCACTCACGATTCCTTAAGGAGTTTTCATCTTCTTATTACAGCCCTGAGAGTGAGGATTTACATTAGATAGGTGGTATATATTATCTATAGGGTGGCAATTCAGTAGAGCCTCAAATTCAAGACAACAAAAGTCTTACTCATTTATGCTAAGTTTTGGGTTACTTACTACAAGCTCTTATAAGAGCCTAATTGGACAATTACATCAGTTGTGCCACCCAATTACATCAGAACTGCCAGTAATTATCATCCAACACTGCCACCTAATATGACCACTGAATAACATTAATTTTACCACCAATAAATAAGGTTACTTTGTGCGCTTAGCTGACACTAGTAATTAATCTTTTCCCTATATTTTCTAATGAATAAATCATGTGTGTTACTGAGACATATCAGTAATAATTTGATCTGCCCATTAAAAAAAAACTGTAATTATATAATAAGACTTTGAAATTAAAGAATATTGAGTTATTTTATTCAACAATCAAGTAGATGGGAGTTACTGAGACGTCTACATAATAAGCTGTTAGGCTTCAAAAGGTGTCTGGATGATCATCAAACCTAAAAACCTAAGTGAACTTGAATCTTGTTTTGATAGATTTTCTAATGGGTTTCTTTTTCGTGGACAAGTAAAGCATTTTACGAATGACAGCGGTGAAATTGATATTCCCACTTCATTTAGCCGACACGGGTGTATACCGCAGGTAATGCTTAAGTGGTCACACTATTCCAAAGCTATGATAAGAGCATTTTCTGAGGCTAATTATTTCGATATCGACCTTGAATTGTCTCAAGCAATTTTACAACATTATGGCTGGAGATCTTTTTATGTCGATTTAACCAAATCCCCTCAAATTGCATGTTGGTTTGCTTCAAATATTTATAGCGAAAATAATGCGATTCATATGAGTGAAGATTTAAATGAAGACCCTGTATGGTTAGTACATAAAAATAGTAGTTACACGGAATCTACTTCCGTAGGGCATATTTATGTGGTTGATCTTCTAGCACTAGAAAGCATTGGGATTAAAGTACACGATTTAACAAAACTTCAAGGTGATGAAGGACTACTTAGATTTAATGCACAGCAAGCATGTTTAGTAGGCAATCTTGATAATAATTTACCATCAGAAGTAATTGCCGCCCATATTGAAGTTTCTGCTGACCTTTTAAAGGCTTATTATCATAAAAAGAGTGTTCGTGGTGTAACTGATGTCTTTCCATCAAAAAAAGATGATTTTATTTTAAATTTTCTTCTCTCTTTACCTTGGGAAAAAATGCATATTGATAATCCTATACCTATATTTCGAAGGGGCTTGGAAATACCTGACTATGAAGATAATTTTGTAAAACATTTGCCCCCTGAAGTAACTTTATATGAAGGTTTTTGGATAGCTGATAATTTGAAAGAGCCAAATGGTAAATTTAAAAATACGCTTTTCTATAAACTACCTCAATTATCATATTATAAAAATACAAAGGAACAATTTGATTTAACCTATGTAAACCAAGTATTAGAAGAGCAAGGTGACTTTTTTATTGAAATGGATGGATTAATTAAGTTTGTAGAGATACCAGACCCACTATTTTATGAAAAAGGCATTTATGTTTCTATTAATGAGTTAGGTAAGATTTCTGTTTCAGGACTTAGCATTCATCACCCAAGCAATGTAATAGCTGAATTTGGTATTGAAGATAGTTGGTTCTACGAAAACAACGAGGGAGCTTGGAACAAAATCAATCACCCAGAACAATGTCCTTGCAATAATGAATTAAGACATGAACTACATTTCTCTTTACTTAATATTTTGAATGAAGCCATAAAGGATAATGAATTAGTTAGAGATAATCATTTATGCTATCGACACATGGATGTTAAATCAGCCTAATAAGTCGTTTAAAAGGACAAAAAATAGTTGGTTTTTGCTCCTTCGTCGCTAATTATAGCCAACAATTTTATTGCCTCTTAGTGAGGCGTTAGGTATTTATCAATGTTAGGTACTCTTAATCTCAAAGTAAAAAATATGCAACCAAATGACTTTAAACTACATGGTGTTCCTTTTATTTTGAAGGAAGGAGACAACACTATACAAATAGAGCACTGGTTAGTTATCAAAAAAATAGTGGAGAGGAAGATTTCTGCTGGTTTTGTAGCTATTGATCGAAATGAAGAGTTTCGAGCAACTGAATCATTTCAGAAAAGATGTTTTTCTGAATTTGAACTACTTGGCGTCCCAGCGGTAAAGGTTTCATCTGAAAAAGGTGAGCTATCAGAAGGAGTTAAACATTCATTTGCCATAGAGTGGCTATCTTCAAAGGAAGAATCTCGCGAAGAAAATAGAGATAACCGAGAAATAGAAAATTTATCTATAACTAGATCTGCTCAAAAAACCTCAAAGATTGCAATTATAGTAAGTACAATTACTGCATTATCAGTAGCAATAATTACAGTTTGGCTAACGGTAAAGTTTGGTTAATAGATTGAGCTTAAAATACCTAAGAATAACATTAAACGGAAAAATTACAGTTGGCTGTTTTTCGTTCCTCAAACATTTTAGCCAACTATAATTTACCGCTTATGTAAGCGTTATGTGTTACAAAAGGATCTAGTGATGAGTTTCAAGTCTTGGCGCAGCTATTGGGATTTTAGCCAATCTGTAAATACCAAATTTCGTTATATAATGAGTCCTGAATCCAAAGATTTTCTTACTGCCATCGACAATACTTGTCAAAAACGAGCTCTTACCTTACCTAAAGGTACATCTGTATGGCGAGCCCAAGAAGGACATGGTGTGAGGCCTTTTTATCAGACTGATCCTGATACTGACGAGGAAATCCATATAGAGGACTGGCCGTGTCCGTATGATTCGAGCAGAATGAAGCCGTTACCTTTCAGCGCCTCCGAAGGAAGAGCTAACTCGAAAGGAATACCATGCTTATATGTAGCAACGGATAAGGAAACGGCTATGTCAGAGATTAGGCCTTGGCTTGGGTCAATTATTTCTCTTGGTCATTTTAAATTATCTAGAGATTTAAGGATTATAGATTTTTCTGTTAACCATGGAAAAACCAATAAAAAATTTTATTTTAAGGAGCCGTCAGCTTCAAAGATTATCGAAACCGTTTGGTTAGACATCGACAACGCATTTTCAAAGCCCACTAAAACATCGGATTTAAAATCTGATTATACACCGACACAGATTATTTCAGAGTTTATCAAATCTAAGGGTTATGATGGTATTGCGTACAAAAGCTCTTTGGCTGACGGACACAATATTGCACTGTTCGATTTAGATTCGGCAGAAGTGGTTGAACGTGCAATTTTTGAACCTTCAAAGGTGAGATTTGATTTTGAACAGGTTCAAGAGGATTAACTTTTAAGTTTAGTATTAGGTAACACCTAACAAGTAATTAAACAGGTACAAATAACAGTTTGCTGTTTCGTTCCTCACATTTGAGCAAACAATTTTTTGCCAGTTAATTGGGGAGTCCATATCATTCGTTATACGGTAAGAGAGTTTCATCACCATGAGTAATATTAATAAGGTAGTTGAATGTTCCAATGATTTTGTAAATCAATTTTCAGGCTATCTACCAGTCGTTATTGCTGTATTTCTTGCCTATATTGCATACCAACAGATGCGAATAAATAAGAACAAACTAAAATTGGATCTTTATAACCAGAGGTTTGAAGTTTATGCATCAGCACTTCAATTTTACCAAGAGGTTATTTCTGCTGAGTGCACAAAAAAAGAACATCGTGACTTTATTAATAAGAAAGAATCAGCATACTTTTTGTTTTCAAATAATAAATATATCTATAGCATTTTAAATGAAATGCATACTAAATCATTTATAATTAATGGGTTTAGGAATACTGCTGAGCAACTCAATAGCTCGCCAGAGGTGTTTTTGAAAGCGCAAAAAGAATCGGAAGAAGCGCTACAATGGTTTGAAAAAGTTTTAGATAAATTACGAGATGAAATGAACACTTACTTGAACTTTAAATAAATACCGTATAACAAATCAATCAAAAGGACAAAAAACAGTTATTTTTGCTCCTTTGTAGCTAATTTTAACCAACTATTTTTTGCCTGTTAACAGGGCGTTATCGATACAAAATCTAATCTAATTTTAATCAAAGCTAAAGGGTAAATGTTAATGTCCGCAATGTGGCTACTGCCCTTAACAATCATTCCAAGAACCTTTCAATTATTAAAATCCCTCAAAGTTCACCTTCATGTCAAAAATGTGCGCACAGAAGACATTTGCCACAAACAATTTGCCATATATTTTCTAATGCATACTTTTTGTCGTATTACTGAACCGTCTATGGGATATTAACTTGAAATAAATAAAAGTTATGGAACGGACATTACTGAGATGTATCCATAATAAGCTGTTATACAATTTATGGTGATATTATGGAAAATTTCCAAGAAAATGTAGTTTCATTTCTCAAACATGATGAGAAAAAGGTGTTAGTAATTAAGGGGAAATGGGGGGTAGGAAAGACTTTTAAATGGAACAAAATTGTAGAAAATCATTCAAATTCTCTAGATTTCTCTAACTACTCTTATATATCATTATTTGGTTTGGATGGTTTAAAAGAACTACAGTCTGGCGTCTTCTATAATGCTAGACCAATGAAGTCTGACACTAAGTCTTCTACGATCAAATTAAACTTAAAAAAAGTTGGAAATATAGCAAAAAATATTCCTCAAGTTTCAAAGTATACAAATGCTATGTCAGCCATTGAGAATTCATTGGTTAATGATTATCTGATTTGTATAGATGATTTAGAAAGAAAGTCTCAAAAGTTATCAATGTCTACTTTACTTGGTTATGTCTCAAACCTAAGTGAATCAAGTAAATGTAAAATTGTATTGATATTCAACGATGATACTTTGAATGAAAAAGATAAGACAGAAATCGACCGATACAGAGAAAAAGTGATTGATTTGGAGTTGGAGTACTCACCTAAATCGGTTGGTAATATAGATATAGAGTTTAATAATCATTCATGTAGAGATCTTATATGTAACACATTTAAAACCGAGGATTTAAAAAACATAAGGATAATCAAACATATAAAGTGGAATATTAATGGGTTAATGAAATTCATTAAGGATTCAGAAGACGCTGTTAAATCTGATCTTCTTAGCACAATTGCAATACTTACATATGTTCACCATGAGCCAAGTATCAATATCAGAGCAAGTGAAATTGACCGTGTATTTAATTACTTATCTGATAAAGAAGATAGTGACAAAAATCTACAGAAGCGTATATCTTCATTAGGATATATCTATTATGCCGACCATGAAGCTGAGATTATTAATTATATTGAAGATGGCTGGATGGATGAGGATTTGTTCAAGAAAAACGTACTTACTCTTAATCAAAGGCAACTTGAGAATAATATCTCATCAAAATTAACAGAGGTTTGGGGTTTCTATAATAATAATTTCTTATCCACAAGTAATGATGTCATCCGAGGTTTGGAAGGTTTCCTTGAAGAACATTTAGTGTCAGTTTCTCTTAGAGAGTTGCATCCAATTCTAGATACATTAAATGAACTTAAAGATAACTTTAAGAAAAGTGAATGGATAGATAAATATGTTTCATTGAAAATGGATTGTGATGATCCTGCGCTAATAAAGCAACTGAAGCACATCACAAATAACCAAGAGTTAATTAAAAAAATTGAAGGCAAGGAGAAAGATTTTAATCAACATCATTCGATTTATGCTGTTTTATCTAAAATAGTTAAAAATCGCGGGTGGAATCCTGAAGATGAAGAGTATTTAGGAAACCATAGTGTTGATGAAATATTTGAATTCCTAGTTAGTGATGATAACAGTGACCTTTTGGGAATTGTTCGTGAAAGTATGGGGATATTTAGCCCTTCTGAAGGAGATAAGCCTAGAGATATCTTTGGGACGAGTTTACACGAAGCCTTACGTAGGGTGTCTGAAAGAAGTAAACTCGACCGTTACAGGATTACTCATTTCTTTAACATGAAACTTGACGATTTAATCGTATAACAAGGCGTTATCGATACAAAATCTAATCTAAGCGCATCAATTCAAGTTCCCGCATAATGTCGCCTTTGTGCCTTGAGTTCAAATGGTCAATGCAATGCTATCCTTAAACAAAGGAGCGCAGCTATGAAAAGCAGACATAAACATCTATATAATTAATTGCTAATTGCTAATTGCTATTTAGATTATTTACTTTCTCCTATATTCAGGAATTTGCGCACATTTAATCCGTTGGTATATATAAATGGATAGAATTTAATTATATCTAGCAATACTTTAGGTTATCTGATAAAAATATTAAAAGAATGAAAGTGAGTGATGAGTGGGAGAAGAATGCGCAAGTTGCACACTATTAAATTGTTATGTGCAAAGGAAGGCTCAGAGTGTTTTTATATCGTGGTGTTAGTACAGAATTAGATAACCTTTGTAATGGAAGAATAATGCCTAAAGGTGATCAAAATGCAGCTATTCCTGAATGTGGAGAAGAAGGTGTTGAATGTGGTGCGGGATACGTATGTGGCTATTCTGAAGGTAATGGATTAAGAGCACATCAAGTAGATTCAAATATGAAAAAATTATCATTTGTTTCTACCAGTAAATGTATCGAAGTGGCTAAACAGTTTGCTACAAAACAAGGGACATCTGACGGATATGTGTATGCTTTAGATACTACGCTATTTGAAAAGTTCAATGTTATTTCTCTTGAATTGGAACACCCTATTTATCCTAAAGAACAAGAAGTTAGTATATGGACTAAAGATAACAGTGTAATTCCAGAAAATGTTATTATTGATAAGTTCTTTGTAAATCGCTCGTTAGTGTTCTCTACGCCTACTGAAGATATGAGAGGTAAAAAAGCATAGTGTTAACCGATATATTTTCAGACCGTTATCTTGGAGTCACAATGTGGGACGCTTTCACCGATTTGGAGGAGCGCTTCCTAGTTCAAGGTTTTCGTATAGTAAGTGAGCAGTTATTTCCATACTACAGAGATGGCAAAGAAATACCTGCCTCAAAAGCAGCTTGGACTTCAATACATGACAAATTGAGCATGGAAATTGGCGTGGATGAGCTGTCTCCAAAACGCTATTATTTCAACACGACTTATAATGGTAAGCCTGTCACTCAGAATGGTGCATGGTCTATGGAGAAAGTCTGCAAAGAGTTTGTTAATTCAAAGTATGATGGAACAGTCTCTGCTGATAGGTTCATTAAAGAAAGACTGAGCTTTATTGAGCTAGCCTTTCGCGAGCGAGAAAACAAAATTAATGAAATCAACAGTAATCTACCTAAGCAGTTGTTAGATGCCAAAATCCAAGATAAGCGAGTTAAACCTGGAGGCAACAGAATTCCTGGCAACCGAGCCGATGGCTTAAAGGCATTTAACGAAACACTTAACGCATCATTTCGCGTATCCATTGAAGAACTGAATGAGCGTCTACGACGAGCAAACTTTAATCTGAATTATCACAATGGATTTATACAAATATCTGATGACAAACTGTTAGAAGAACAGGTTGAGAGAGAGTTCTGGGCTATGACTAAAGATCCACTCTGGGGTAATGTCGATATAGACATGAAAGAGGCCGTTGATCTCAGAGATAGTAATGGAAGAGATCCGGCATTCTATGCAGCTCGAGCTCTGGAAAGCACGATTAAGATCATTTCAGATCAAAAAAGATGGACTCACGGAGGAGAAAAAGGTGCTCAAAACTATATTGAGAATCTGGGCAGTAAAAAGAACGGCACATTCATCAATGAGTGGGAACGCGAAGCATTAAAATCATTTTTTTCAGCAGTGAGAAATCCTTTTGGTCATGGTGCTGGTAGCGAAAAAATGCCAAAGCTTTCTCGTCAGCAAACTGACTGGGCAATTGAGTCTTGTATGTCGTGGGTAAAAACATTAGTAAAGCGCATGTAGTGAAACATGTGCCAAGTAAACACTAACAAAGCCGTGTAAGAGGGAAAAATAACAGTTGGCTGTTTTCGATCTGCTCAATATTTTAGCCAACAATTATTTCCCCTTAACGGACGTTGGTATGACTGCAATAGGCTCCAAAGCTGCCTTTGCGGATGTTAGACCTAATGTCTCTTATGTGGCAAAAGTGTGCATTAGCAGTGTTCCGTATATCATATAGAAATGACAGTGCTAATAAGGTCTAGATATTGTGGCAGAGTTAAATGTAATTGGCTGACTTCAGTAAATGCAATTAGGTGGCACTGATGCTAGAGATTTTCCACCTAATTCAGAAAGTGCATTTATCCTCAGTGATTCATGGCACTGTAGATGTGAGGTATAGCAACTATTAGTGCTACTCGTAGTATTGGAGTAACCCCCTTGGTTAATCAAGTGGTCTACTAATACTACTCATTATCACTTGTCTGGATACATTGTATTTACGGGCTAACTCACTCTTATTAGCTCCATTAGCAAAGGCTTCTTTAATAACTACCCTAGCCTCCCTATCTAGCTTGAACTTACGACCTCCATTAATATCTGTTCTTTCTGGGTTCTTAGCTTTAGCATACTCCTTTCCATCAGCTAACCTTTGCTTAATCATCCCTGCTTCCATCTCAGCAAAAACCCCTAACATTTGAGTCATAGCCTTACTCATTACATTATCTGTAACACTAGTATCGATACCTTGTTCAAGTACTCTGATAAATACCCCTTTTTCTGTTAACTCATCCATAAAGTTAGCCATCATAGATAAGCTCCTAGCCAGCCTATCTAACTTTGTTACTATAATTAAATCTCCTTTTCTTGTGTTGGATAACAGGTCTTCCAATGCCTTTTCATGCTTCTTTGCTTTACCTGATAATTTAAGCTCAATAAGCTCATCATACCCATGCTCCGCTAATGCCTTATTCTGAGACTCTAGACTTTGACCAAGACTACTAACCCTACTTAAAGCAAATATTTTACTTAGCTCATGCGGTCTATTAATACTCATTACAACTATCCTCTATACTGTTGCTCTATGCAGTTACTATAATTTAGCTAAACATGTAAATAACTTAACAGTTATCTACACTGACTAGTAAGTTATGCATATTAGTGTAAACAACATATAAATCAATAGTTGATTACACTGTAATGTTATCGTCAAGAGTTGTTTACTCTCTACGAGTTAAGCTGGGCAAGGCTCTTATAAGAGTCTGACTATAATAATCACTTTGTTACTTAATTGTACAAAGACTTAAATACTGGTATCTGGCTCTAGTCCTCATTTGCACTGAATTTTAAAGATTAATCGAAGTATCATCAGGGGCTCTACAAGGTATTATTAGAAGCCCTATGCTTATTAATCAATTATACATTTAGTGCATTAAGGCCTCTAGAATGGCTCTAGGTTGCTCCTGTATCTGTATCTGTATCTGTATCTGTATCTGTATCTGTATCTAGACTATTGAGGCTATCCCTAGTACATAACCTAGTACTGCATTAGTGCAGTCCTGCCACAGTCCTTGATACATAGGCTCTTATAAGAGTCTTGTAGTTCTTTGGCTGACAGCCTTTACCTTACAATCCTTGACCTAAACTAGGAGATTAAATAAAACTCTGGTTCATGGTATTGTTTCTTATTGGTAGTACAGAGACACCTATGGGGGCGTGGGCTATTTCGCTTCGCTCAAAAGTAACCACACGTCTGTTACCCGTAAAATAAGGTCTTCTAGCACACAGAGCTAGATTCCATATAGGCCTTAAAGACCTCAGAAGAAGTGGGTGTAGGACTCTGACCCGTTTTTTTTCTAGGGCTTCGACCTGACAGAGCTAGCCCCATATAGACCATAAAGACCTTTAGGGTTACAAGTTATTACACTGTACAGTTGATTAGTTATGTATATTTTAATTAAACCTAACTTAACTATTTATACGCTATGAATATTAAAGCACTCTCAGTACTTGTATGTATTGTTGCTAGTCCTCTCGCCTTAGCTTCTGAGGTAACCTCTGATACTGCAATGACTACAGGTCAAGCAAAGGATTGGAAAAGTGAAACTCACTGCATATCTCTTTCAAAGGCAGCAGGGTATCCTGAGTATGACGTAAAGATACAACCACCAAAGGAAGAAACCCTTACAACATTCAGTTATCAATTAGGGTTCACTGAGGGCTTTATCCGTGCAACTAGTATAACTATCGGTAAGTCCACTAAAGAGACTGCTAGGCTAATATTCAATGAACAGTGCGCTGATTAAGCCTTTAGTTACTATTACTTCTCTATCCTTCGGAGCGAGTAGCTACGGAGTGAGAATGAAAGTTATGTTATTTTTATATCATTCTCACTAGAGGTAAATAGAAGGCAAGGTAGGAGTTATAACAACAACGCTAGCTTCTCAGAAATCAGAGCTAACAAGGTTTTCATTAATACATTAAGACTCTTATAAGAGTCTTAATTGAACACTAAGAATTAGTAGTTATCTCCGGTAACTTATCAAAAACAACCCCGTCCAGTTCGTTAAATACAGATGTATTAGTTTTCCCAAAAGCCTCTCTTTCATAAAGCTGGTATATTTCATTGTAAGGGAAATCCATAAAAGGCAAGTGCTCAAAGAGCGCGTACTTCTCAATAAGAGGCTTGTGCTTTTCTTTGCCATGTTCTGAATAACAGTTCAGTAACAGCAAAGCTAACTCATAAGTAGATAATTGCGCTCGCAGAATATTTGTATAGAATTTCTTATCCGCTACGTCACCACTATCTACGAACTTCAAAATGATATATATATTCCTAAAATAATGACCAATCTCTCCCGAATGGTTGTCATAAAAGTCTTTATAGTAAAACTCGAAATCCTCTATTTTCTCTTTGTTATACATTTTGTCTTCTGCTTTCTTTCTCTCTATGTACATCTCAAATAATCCATGGAATGCCTCTCGTCCTCTACACATTTCATTTCCTCTTCCTGAGAATAGGGTTGCTTGCTGGACAACGGAAAGTGAATCTACTATTTCATTATGAAGCCCTAGCATTTGGAAGAATGTACTCTCAAAAGACTGCTTTAATATCTGTTCATTTTGTACCTTCATAGAGTCAGCTTGAGCTTCAAGCTGTTCCGTTTGCCCTTTAATCTCATCCCTTGTAAGTGCAAGCTCAGCCCTAGTTAGCTTTAACTCCTCCCTGTTTAACTTCAAGTCTTGAGATTGCATATATATAGAGATGACAATTCCAGCTAATGCCAAGCCAGAAAACAGAGAGTTTATAGCACCATAGCTATCACCAAGTTGTGCGAGCTCATTAAGTGAATTACTAGGGTTAATGATTTGGAGAAGCAGAGGGAAGAATGACCATACCAATACGATTGAGGAAAGAACTAAAATAATGGCGTTTTTGGGTTTCATGTTTATTAAACGTCCTTGAATTTAAACAGATAAACTATATCCTTTTTGTTGGCAAGGCAATAGTAATTATTGCTACTCAATTATACCTATAGCAACATCTGTCATTTGCTTTTACTGTTGATTATTAAAGCTTTGCCCCCATATGCTTACTATCGATTATAAGGATAATATGGAATTTGAATGAAGGTAGTAGAACTATATTCACAGAGGCAGACTAGATTAAATGGTGACTTGCCTGACA
The DNA here is from genome assembly GCA_913058405.1 of uncultured Colwellia sp. Classification (GTDB taxonomy): domain Bacteria; phylum Pseudomonadota; class Gammaproteobacteria; order Enterobacterales; family Alteromonadaceae; genus Colwellia. Next base: position 37,307 of record CAJXRC010000016.1, read on the forward strand.
CTATGCAATACACCGTTATTCCAATGCCACTTAGGAATCAAATATTCTATATACTTCAAGATGCTCTCGGTGGCGTTAATGATAACGACTCAAATGTAATATATGATGATGTATACAAAGTGCTTTGCCGTGAGATAGGGTCAGATATATCGTCACGAAACGGCAAGACGATAGATGTATTTCTTAAAAATATTATCAAAAATGAATTTATCAATACGACTTACATCCTAAATTTTGTCGAGTTGATATTCAAAGAGATAGACACTGTGGTCAGGGATTGTAGTGAGATGTTTGTAGTCGGGGAATATGGAGTCAAGATATCTCCAGACTCTGCCATTAAAGAACTCAACCATAGGTTTAAACAAGCAAGTGTTGGCTACCGATTTGAGTCAGGTATGTTAGTAAGAGTTGACTCAGAGTTTATTCATTCAGAAGCCGTAAAGCCAGTATTCCAACTACTCAAAAAGAGTGAATTCTACAAGGGTGCTAATCAGGAGTTCTTGCATGCCCATGAGCTTTACTTAAATAATAAATATGAAGCCTCTATGGGTGATTGTCTTAAATCACTAGAAAGCCTAATCAAGGGTATTTGTGACCAACGGGGTTGGAACTATACGGTTAAAGATAACGCCAGTAAACTTATAGCAAAGTGCTTTGAACATGGCTTAATACCTTCTTATATGAATAGCGAGTTCACTGCATTAAAGTCACTAATAGAATCAGGCACTCCTACCGTTAGGAATAAATCAGCAGGACATGGGCAAGGCGCTCAGATTAGAGAGGTTCCTGAGCATTTGGTTAGACTAACTCTTAACTTAACCGCGACTCACCTCTTATTCTTAATGGAGTGTAATGAAGTCCTTGAGTCTAATCATGATGAATACACAGAAGCTTGATTATTAAGGCTTGTTGTCCAAGCATGCAAATGCAGACTCAATTAAAATAAACATGGATGTCCTAATGAAGCCAGACTGGAAAAACAAGAATAACTTACGCCTATTAGTTGATGAGATTATCTCTAATTTTTCACTAACAGAAGATGGGCGAGTATCACATGCTATAGGCGTTGAACTAGTACTAGATGCTCTTTTCCATAAAGTTAGGCATGATTTTAAATTAAGTCCCGACGTCTTATTTGATGTATTTTCCCTTGCAATAAAAAATGAGTTCTCTAAAGACGTAAAATTAAAAAACCCAAATCTAATACTCTCTAACTTTCAAGACCTCTGCTATAAAAAGCTAAAGACAAGAAATAAGTACTTCTTAGTAACAACTATTAGCTTAAATTCAAGTTCAATATTAAAAAGACGCTCCATCAACGGGTGCAATATTTGCTTCTACAAGCATCTGCCAGTTAAATACAAAAAATGGAGAGATAAACAGATTGAAAAACATACAGGAGATGATGTCCAATCTGATGGAAAAGTAATGTATGCTGTTGTCTCTACAGAGGAGCCTGATGTATTAACCGCAGTTAAGTCCGCTCTTGATTCTTTAGATATAGTAAGAGCCTTAATAGAGCTAGACATAAAAGATGGCGGTAACTTCCTAGCGTCTGACAAGGAACATATATATCCATCTATATCCACTGTGAGATTAGGGGAGTATCACACGCTTCATAACCAAACAGGAAAATTAGCAACAAGTACATTTTGGTTTGAAAGAAACTTCAAAAAGGAGAGTTCGTTGAAGATTAGAAACTTTCATTTAGTGGATAAAAATCTTACGAGTCGATTGAATAATATTAAGGCTTGTAAATTTGAGGCTCACATATATAGCTCCTTACTCTCCTTTATTGAAGCTATTGATACTAAAGAGACCATATCTAGATTTCTTAAGCTGTGGACTTCTGCTGAAAAACTATTTAATGAGGCGAATAACTCTAAAGAATTAATTAAAAGAATGAGCTTTCAATATACGGACAAAGCAATAGTTACTGAAATATTAAGCAGCATGAGAGATACTAGAAATATAAATGTACACGCAAGTGTGAAGCCTTTAAATCTAGAGTTAAAGACAACACACTTACGGAGTATCATTAAAAGTAACTTGTCACTAGTAATACGAAATGGTTCTGACTTTAATTCCTTAGATAAGTTTACAAAGTTTCTGTCCTTACCAGTATCCTTAAGGGATATTGACGACCAATTAGAATTATTACAAAAACGTAAAAAGCGAATGAAAGATTTTCCTCTTGAGTAGAAGGGAGTAAGTTAGTGGGTTCGTACGCCTCACACATCAAGTCGCGTATTGAGCTAACACCTCCTTTTACAAAGTCATTACAATAAATTTTAGGACTCAATAAATGAAAACATTACAAGTGGGCGATACCGCCCCAGCCTTTACTCTACCTGACCAAGATGGTAACCCGGTATCACTAGCTGATTACACTGGGTTAAATAAAAAACAGGTATTAGTTTACTTCTACCCTAAAGCAATGACACCAGGCTGTACCGTACAAGCCCAAGGATTACGTGACATTAAGGCTGAACTAACAGCATTGAATACCGTTGTGTTTGGTATTAGCCCTGACGAAGTCAAACGTTTAACTAAATTCTGTCAACGTGATGAATTAAACTTTTCTTTATTATCTGATGTTGATCATCTAGTAGCAGATCAATTTGGTGTTTGGGGTTTAAAAAAATTTATGGGTAAAGAATATGATGGCATTCATCGTCTGAGTTTTTTAATTGGTCTTGATGGAAAAATCAGCCATGTTTTCAATAAGTTTAAAACCAAAGAGCATCATGATGTAGTGCTAGCTGTTTTAAACGAGTTAAATGAGTAACCTGAACTCTGAATAAGCAGCACTTGATCAACATTCATCTTTATCCAACTCTCAGCGTTAAAACGTCGATAAATAGCCAGCTATTCATAAGCGTCTTGCCTTGATAATTGAATAAATTGAAACATTGACAAAGCAAATAACGACTTTAATTTTATTACTTTTTATACGTAACAACCTAAATTTCTGTCTCTTATACA
>CAJXRC010000017.1 GCA_913058405.1 uncultured Colwellia sp.
CAGCGTCAGATGTGTATAAGAGACAGATCGAATGATAAATACAGACTAGTATTTATCGGCTGCTTGTCTATCGCGGTTTCAATACCGTAACGTTCCGCCACTTTTCCGCAATAAATATTCGTTAGATAGTGTTTACTTTTCATGCGCTAACCTTTGGTTAAATTATGCTTTCAGTGGCAATTTTTGTACTGCTGAGTAATAGAAAAATAAACATGCCAAAAACCATAAATCTTTAATAAGAAAATGTCCTGTCGTTGATAATAATGTCTCACTGGATAATGAACCAGAAAAACTTATTAAAAAGGTCTGAGTCACCACAAAAACCATACCCGACATCAACATTGCCGGTACAGCCAATTTCGGCGAATACATTGCTAAGATTAATATAACCACAGCAATTAAATCATACACGCCAATGATATTTGATGTTGTTTGTACACTGAAAAAATTATACAACCAGCCCATAAATGGAGAGCTTTTGACTAACCCTTCTATACCTTGTGCTTCGAGTAAAGTGAACTTCATACCACCAATCCACAATAAAACTAGTAACACTGGTAAGATGCTAATCCAAGCGGTAACCAGCGGAGAAAATGAGTGTTTTATTAGCAATATTCCTATCGATAATAAGGCAAAATACTTAATAACCCCTTGACCAGATCCAATAACAGGAAATCCGCCCATAGAGGCTATCCACATAGAGTCACTTACTAAAGAACCTAAAGGCACTATGCTTATCGCGATCAGTAAATATCCTAATATGACTCGAAAGTTAGGTTGTTTTATCGATAGAAATGCCAATACCGCACTCGAAATAAAAGCGAAAGCGGCAATCGAATTAAATACTTGAGCGGGTAATATATCGGAAATGAGATAAAAATCTGTCGTTAAGGTTATATGTTTATGGGGACCCAAGAGTAATATACTTAGCCCTAACAGTGCTGTAGAAATACCAATTAAGAGTAAAGTAAAGTTAAGGTGTAGCGTCTTCATATAGATCCTGAGCGTATTAAAATAATAAGTGCCAATAAGACCTGATTAACTGATTTTTATTTCGTTTCATAAGAAAGGATTAATTTATCCAAAAATCCAAACAATAAGCTATTCATAGTTAAGCTACTCCTGGCTATTATGCTTTCAGGTTTTTCTAGGTAGTTATGGTGACCGATTTTTTCAAACTCATCATGAGAGACTGCAATTAAATCCGTCAGCGATTCAACGGTGAATTCTAAGTGGCATTGAAAACCATAAACTAATGGTGAGTACTCAATGATCTGTCTAGGACAGCCAGCACTCGTTGCTAATACTTTACTCGTTGGCGTTAAACCAGGCATATCGTTATGCCAATGACCTACAACTTCAGTCACATTAAAATGTGATAAATGAGGATGCTCTCTACCCGATTTCGTTAACGCTATAGGAAAGTAGCCTATTTCTTTGTCCGGACTATGTTCAAATTTAGCCCCTAATGAATCACCAATGAGCTGAGCGCCCAAGCAAATACCTAACACTGCTATATCACGTTCAATACAGCTACGGATAAAAGATACCTCTTCACTTGCATTAAAATGAGGAGATTCCTCTAATGTCGTTGTGGGGCATTGCGGTCCCCCTAAAACAATTAATAAATCGATAGCGTCACTCACTTCAGGTAAAGCCTCCCCCAAATAAACTTTGCTACTAGTAACACTATAATTTCGCTCTTCTGCCCAGTTTAAAAGTGCCCCTGGCCCTTCATATGCTTCATGGATAATAAAGTGTACTTTCATCTATTGATCTCTCTGATAGCGCTTGAATTAATATTGCCTAACTGAATTCATATGCTAGCATTGCTTTTATAATCACAATATCTACATTAAGACAGTAAACATTGACAACCCGCCAAACAAAAGAAGCTAACCTATTAATTAGTGAACGTGCTGATTTTCAAGTCACAGCAAAAGTAGAACATATGCCGAAAGGTTACATTGATAAATGGCATCAACATCCATGGCACCAAATCGCCTTTCCATTTGAAGGCATACTACAAACCAAAGTTGCAGATAATCAGTTTGTCATTCCCCATAGTGGTATGTTGTTTATACCTGCCAACACACCCCATGAATCATTTGTCGTGACCGATACAAAATTTATCGGCATTTACCTCAACCCACAATTTAATAATCATTTCCCACTAAAAGCTAAGGCCATATCTGTAACGCCGTTTCTAAGAGAATTAGTCCTACATATCAATCATAGTGTCAGTAAATCTATCGTTTTAGAGGAAGAATTATCTAAATTAGTGGCTGTACTGATTGATCAAATATCGAGTGGAGAGTCATACCAAATGAAACTATTGCTACCGAGTGATAGGCGGTTGATGATTATTTTCAATGCATTAATGACAGAGCCACAACGCGATACAAAGTTATCTGACTGGGCTACGCAGGTAGGCGCATCAGAAAGAACACTCTCAAGATTATTTACTAAAGAATTAGGTATGACATTTCCTCTTTGGCGCCAGCATCTTAGATTAGTCTCGTCGTTGAACTTACTGGAAACTAACCTTTCTGTGCAAGAAGTTGCGTTTAAAGTCGGCTATAACGCCGACTCATCATTTATTTATGCATTTAAACGTTTATTTGAGCAAACACCACAGCAATATCGAAACAGTGGCTTCAAGTTAAGCGTGAGATTAAACAATAACAAGCACTGAAGTATTTATTAAACAACAGGCTTAAAATCTAATAATAGCTACATTTAGTTACATTTACGCAGCTTACAATTTAACGTAATCATTGTATTTTACTGACTCATTTAATTTAAGGTTTTACTATGAATGGATTTCAGATGAATAGATGGAAAGTAAAAATTATTTTACTTACAGCTCTACTTACCCTTGCAGGTTGTGGCGGTGGCGGCGATAGTAGTATCGAGGTACCAAAAAATGAGACACCCGCACCGATTGATACATCACCTGAAGCCTTCAGCTTTGAACGTAAAACAGAGCAAGCATTAGAAACTTTAATCACATCTAGTTCAGTTAATATTACGGGTATCAACTCATCTAGTCCCATTAGCGTAATTGGTGGGGAATATTCTATCGATGGTGGTGCTTTTTCAGCTGTCTCAAGCACAGTTAACAACCAACAATCAGTTACAGTGAGACTTCTTTCCTCAGCAAGTTATTCAACATCTAGTGACGTAATGCTCACTATTGGAGATGTTAGTGAGACTTTCTCAGTCACTACTCATAGTAACCTGACTAAATTTGCTCACGAGTTAAGCACGGATCTTGACGCTCGGTATGCAGTAGTTAACCAGCCGACTAAAGGCCGTGTAATAGTAAGCGCTGACCTAAAAAAGTTAACTTATCAAGCAATGAATGCCTTTGATTACTTGCAAGAAGGAGAGACAACTCAAGAAACAATCCAAGTAACACTTTTAGGCGAAGAAGAAAATACTACTTATGATTTGAGCTTCAGCATCTCTGGTCGTTCAAATTCATCCGTTTGTGATGATCGAACGGTTATCAGTCTATTATCCAACGAAGTGGGTCAATCTTTACCCCATATTCCTGAAGAAAATTGTGTTCGTATCGATGCTTCGAATCTTAGTGGTGGCAACTCTTGGAGTATATGGACAGGTGAAAATGGTGGCGCTCGCCCCATGATGCTGTCCGTTCTTGGCGTTGATAAAACAGACTCTACTTTAACATTATTACCTCCTGTTGAAGGGCAATATAATCTCAGTTGGTGCCCAACTTCTGGCGAATGTATCGCTGGATTTCATTTCTACAGTGATATGCCAGAGACAAAAAAAGCGTTAGATGTTTCTCTTAATGTCCATAGTTTCCATCCAGAAGACGAAATATATTTATCTGTTACTGAAGACAACCACGCAGATACTTCAGGTTATACCTATCACTGGATCATTCATAATTGGACTGGTGAATATAATAAATTTGTTGATATTTTCACGACAGAAAATAAGCTTAAATTACCTATTTCATCTATCAGTAATAACTACGATATCACGGTCGTTGTCGATGATAATATTGTTCAGCTTGATGGTGGTTTTAGTTCAGTATCAAGTGGGCTTTACGGTAAAATAAAACTTAATATCAACACGCTTGGAAATTACAAAACCTTGTCTGATTTTGTCGCTATTCGAGATCTAAACTCGAATAAAAAAGCACCAAATATCGTGGTAATGATAGATGGTGACGCAACTCTATACCAAGACAACAATGCTATACCTATTGTTATCAAAGCCATAACGGGCTCGCAACTAACCTTTGATTTATCAGAAACATCAGATGAAAATGGCGATGCCTTGCGTTATTACATTAACGGCACCTTATATGAAAGTTCGACCAATCGCTTTTCCTTCTCTGTAACCGCTAGCACTTACTATACTATTTGTGCCAGTGATGGCTTCCCATGGACTAGTGAAGAAAACCCTTGTCTACTTTTTGATGTAATTGCACAATAATATCTAAATAATACTGTCGTACCGAATTAAGATTGGCAGTATTAACCCACTGTGGTGATTCTTTTTTTTTCCTTGAATTTCAGAACTTCAATGGTACTTTTATGGTAATGCGTGACCTCTTGCGCAAAGCCATAAATCGTACCAATGCTCTCTGGTTAGCCTAATTTTGTCCGCTGTTGCACAGGCTTTAATACGCTCAATAGTGGTGGTACCAATTACGGGTTGAATATTTGCTGGATGACGCATTAGCCAAGATAAAACTATCGCCTCTTTACTCACCTGATATTCAGCAGCCAGTTTACTAACCAGTTCTGCCGTTTTTTGTATATGAAGTGGTTCTTTAGAAATATCACGCCCGGTAAATAGGCCTTGGCTTAAACAGCCCCATGATTGCAGCTGTATACTGTTTTGTCGGCAATATTCAAGAGTTCCCGCAGCATAGTTAGTTACAGGTTCACCAGAATTCCCTGAGGTTACGCCTTCTTCTAGCCAAGCCAAATGGCTCAAACTGAGCTCAACTTGATTGACAACTAAAGGCTGTGATAATGCCGATGATAAAAATGAAATTTGATGATGCTGCATATTAGACACACCAAAATGTTTAACTTTTCCGCTAGTCATTAACGTATCAAATGCTTGAGCGATCAACTCAGGCTCCATCAGGGGATCGGGACGATGAAGCATTAAAATATCGAGTTGTTCTATGTTTAATCGAGAGAGGCTATTTTCAACGGAACTTATAATCCACTCAGGAGAACAGTCATAACGTTGTGGTCCTAAATCATCTTCAAATCGTATGGCGCACTTTGATTGAATAGAGATTAACTCTCGTAACTCAGGGCGTACTTTTAATACTTCACCAAAAACTTGTTCAGCTTTACCAAAGGTATAAATATCGGCATGGTCAAATAAGCGAATACCTGTATCAATAGCTGCATCAACAACCCCATGGGCTTTATTTATATCTGCTGCGCTAATAGCACTTCTATCCCAAGCGCCGCCTAATCCCATGCAACCAAATGCAACCGAGCTATTATTCTTTATCACGCGCGATAGCGGGTATTTATTACTATTCATTTCATTTCCTACTGACGTTTTTAGACAATATTGTGCTGACCTGTGTACGCATTCTTCACTAAAACATTAGTAAATAAAATATGACAAAAAAATAATCATTGTTTAGTATAAAAAACAATAGTTGATAATTGATTTAATATAATGATGAAAGATCACAAAAAACTTGAGCGCTTAATGTTATTTAGCGAAGTCGCTGAGCACTTAAGTTTTACCCTAGCAGCTGAAAAACTCAATATTTCTCGTGGACATCTCTCCAGTCAAATTAGACGTTTAGAGCAAGATATGGAAATGGTGCTGTTAATTCGTTCAACAAGAAGTGTCCGCTTAACTCCCGAAGGCGAGCGCGTTGTTACGGGTATGAATAAGATCCGCCATGACCTATTAGAATTAGAAAGAAGCGCAGAACATGAAGGTAATAAAATAGAAGGAAAAATAAAAGTCACTGCTCCTGGTGGGTTTGCTGAGCGATTTCTATTTGATATTTTTTCAAAATTTAAACAATTACACCCTGCCATCGAGTTTTCAATTAATTGTAGTTACACTCGATTTGATTTAAACAGAAGTGACTTTGATTTAGCCTTTCGAGCAACCAGTGAGCCGCCACAAAATATGGTTGCTAAGCATTTATTATCTTATCAACATTGCTGCTGTGCATCCCCCAAGTATTTTGCGAATAAAGGTACACCTAAATCGCCTAGTGACTTGATAAACCATGAATGTCTGAACGGGCAAGATCGAGCTATATGGCAGTTTCAACAGGAAAAAATTCAAACACAAGGCTGGTTAGAAGTTAACGACAACAATATGCTAAAAGGACTCGCTATAGCGGGTAAAGGCATCATCAGAGTGCCTAAATATCTTGTAGATAAGGAAGTAAAGTCAGGTAAACTTAAGGCCATTTTTGAAGATAAAATGCCTATTGGCTCAATGATTTACCTGATACATCCACAACGTATCCATCAATCAAAAAGAATCTCAACTTTCCTAGCCTTTACACAACAATATTTTGATGATGAGTGTTGTCCATCAAGCTAAATGTCTACCGATTGGATTAAAAAGTAAGTGGGCCAAATCTCACGTACTTGAGACTCCCATTTGGGATCGACTCTCCCACTCGGTAATTGTAACAACCAATACCTTGCCCAAGTACGAACAACTTTACCTGACTTGCTGAGTTTTAATGGCGAAAACCTTCGCTGATAATTGTTTCCATCATATTCAACAACCGTATTATTTTTGGCTCTTTTATGTAAGAAGTCTAATGCGGTACTAATTAATTCGACTTCTGTGAAATCCATCAGCCCCTGTTTTTTTAAACAGGCAAGAATTTCAGCTTTCTTAATACTGACCTGCATATAGTCATCTATATGTGGGGTATAAACCATGCCTGTCAAACCATAAATAGAGGCTCGCTCTCTGTCTGCAAGTGCTTTTAAAGGGCTGATTTGCTCATTGATATCATATAATTCACTGATATTATGTAGCTTGGTGGGCGATTTAGACAATTGCGATGCTCGTGTGTGTGTTCATATTTTTCTCAGTAAGTTCATTAACTACAGGTAATATTGTTAATTAACTGCTTGGCTGTGACTTCATCGTCATGGTTTTGGTAATAAATTTTTTGATATCAGCCAGACGATAGGGTTTATCAATTTTATCAGCAAAGCAAGCATCCATAGTTACATCGAGCTCTCCAGTGATTAAAACCTTTACCGAGTCACTGGTAATTGCCTTAGCGACCTCAGTCCCATTTAGTTTTTTTAGTCGGTAATCAATAAATATCAAATCTGGATGACTCTTATTGCAATACGCTATGCCAGGATCTTCATCCGTAAAAACGGCTAAGTCTATTTTATCTGACTGTAGATATTCTTTGAACATTTGGCATAACATCTCTTCATCATCGATATAAACAACCTTTATTGGCATATTAACCCTTACTATCTGTGTTCTTTATTTTGGGAAAGTGAATAACAAAACAAGTATTTTTATTGTTATTATCGATGGAAATTTTAGCGCCGTGATTATCTAATATCCCCTTTACAATAGACAAGCCAAGTCCTGTTCCCTCTCCCGTATGTTTTGTAGTAAAAAAGGGTTCAAATATTGAAAGCTGCTTTTCTATGGGTATGGTTAAGCCCGCATCTGTGATTGAAATAATGTAATCTTGTCGCGTTTCTGTGACCAAGATATCAATCCATTTGTCCGGCAATTCCGAAAGCGCGTCTATCGCATTATTAATTAAGTTTACAATAACTTGTTCAATTTCTATTTCATTACACAGGATATTACTATCTTCGATAAAATCACATCGAAGTTCTATCATGCACAGCTTTACTTTGGGTCTAGTGAGGACTATTGCCTCACTGATCACGCTTTTAAGTGAACAGACAGTGTGTTGAATGGCTTCATCACTTCGGGAGAATTTTTTCAGGCTCTTAACAATATGGGTAATACGATCACAGGATCTTAAAATAATAGCTGATTTTGTTAAAATATCTTCTGGAGACGCCGACTCATGGGTCAATTGCAATAACTCCGCATAACCCGAAATAACACCTAATGGATTATTTATCTCATGAGCAACACTTGCAGAGAGTTCACCAAGCGCCGCAAATTTTGCGTTCATAATACTTTTTTGTCTTTCTTGATTGTACTTTATTTCAGTGATTTTACGTTGATGGATGTCTTGAATAGTGCCTGATATGGTTTCGATTATACCATCTTTATAGTTAGCTTTACCGCTGGTATATATCCACTTTACTTCGCCTTTTGGTGTTCTCGCTTGTAACTCTAAACCATACGACTCACCAAACTCTATAGCTCTCTGAACAGCTTTCTCAATAATGGGTTGGTCTTTTACAATAAAGAGCTGCAATCCTTCGGGTAACATCGGCGATAGTCCATCAACTTGCTCAACATCCAATATTCTAAAAGTTTCATTAGTCCACGTTAGTACACCGGTAGCAACATCCATTTCCCAACCACCAACTTTTGCTGCTGAACTTGTTTCACTGAGGATCTCAAGTGCCTTTAAGCGATCATGCTCACTATTAACTTTGTCGGTTATATCTTGTCTTATGGCAATGTAGTTAGAAATTTTTTCATTATTATCAAATATAGGGACGAGAATGCTTTGTACAAAATAGTAATCGCCATTTTTCTTGCGATTTTTTATAGCACCAGACCAAATTTTTCCTGAGGAAATTTTTCTCCAAATATCTGTAAAAAAAGAGGCTGGGTGATGGTCTGAATTAATTAATTTATGGGTATTACCGATTAACTCTTCTTTTGTATATCCCGAAATTTCGCAAAAATTATCATTTACTTTGGTGATAACCCCACTTAAATCAGTTTCCGCATAAATGGTTTCTTGCGCTAATGCGCGCTGTAAATGTTGTAACTTATTTCGAACTTTAACTTGTTCTGTAATATCACGAGCCACGGCATAAATGAGTCCAGAGTCATCCTCAATATAACCATTCCATGAAAAAGTTAAATAATGATTATTTTTATGCCGGTATCTATTTTCAAAAAATAAAGAGTCTTGCCCAGAATTTAATTTAGCAAATTCTTGGGCTGTTTTATCAACATCATCAGGGTGCAAAAAATCAAGAATAGGAGCTGATAATAACTCTTCTTCGCTATAGCCTAATACTTGGGTAAATGAAGGGTTGACCGTTTGAAAATATCCCCCGGTATTCGCTACGCATAACATATCAATAGATAGGTTAAAAAATCTCTCGTAAATACTCTGTTCGACTTTGCTTGGCATCGTTATAACTCTATAAAAGCGAATGTGACTAATCGTCGTAAAATGGAGTTAATAGATGTTCGCTAGAACTGAGGAATTGCTTTTGTTTGCTCAACAAGTAATTTGATTGTCTCTTCTAAAAGTGCAAAATCCAGTGGCTTTCCAAAACAAGTTTCAGCACCTAGTCCAACTATCCTATTCACATTATCATCAGTTAAAGCACCGGTCATTGCAATGACTATAATCTTTGCAGTTGCTGGCGTACTCTTTATGCGGTGGCAAATTGAGAATCCATTCATCCCTGCCATCATTAAATCTAACATGACCACATCAGGCTTAAAAGTATGCAGTAAATCACCTGCATCAAAAGGATTATAAGCTACTTTTATTTTAGCATGTGGAAAAAGGTTTTCTAGGAACTGAGTAAGCATGTCAGCAAACTCTTTATCATCTTCAATGATCAAAATAGAGAATTGATTTTTCACATCACTTTTGGGTTTAGACATTAAAGATAAAATATCATTTCTATCAAAACGTCTATGACCACCCGGTGTAGAAATAAAAGGTAATCGACCAATTTGAGCCCAATGACGAATTGTCGTAGGTGCTACATGTAATAACCGCGCCGCTTCTGCTGGTGTGAGCAGAGACTTTTTACTGATATCCAATCCAATTATCCTTAATAAAACAAGTAGATCCCACTATAACAATATACCACCTGCTACCATTAACCTAGATCAATGTAATTATTTTATTCATTGAGCTTATAAGATATTTCAGCTATATTTGGTCGATATTGTCGTTTTTGTCGCTTTTGTCAATGACACGATATATTTTTGTTACTAGATTGTAATTATCATTAGTTTATCTAAAGGGAATTTAAAATGACAAAACAAAACCAACCGATCATTAATGAGGAAATTAACTTTCAAAGTGGTGTTGAATTAATTTCTACTACAGATAAAAACGGTGTTATAACCTACGCAAATCCAGAGTTCTGTCGAATTGCTGGCTTCTCTCTTGATGAGCTTGTCGGACAACACCATAATATTGTAAGACATCCCGATATGCCGTCCGCTGCATTTAAAGATCTATGGAAAAATTTACAATCGGGTTTACCTTGGCGTGGCGTCGTTAAAAACCGTTGTAAAGATGGTCGTTATTATTGGGTAGACGCCTTTGTGACACCAATTTTTGAGTTTGGTGAGCTCATTGGTTATCAATCGGTTAGAACGCGTTTAGATGACAAAACCAAAAACAATGCCATTTCGTCTTATCAAGCACTACAAAATGGCAAATCATTAACAAAATGGTACCAAAATGCCACTATTAAAAACCTAGTCTATTGGTCGGTAAGTATCACCACGCTAATAAGCGCAATGTATTACCCCTATATGATGTTCTTATTGCCTTTACTACCCTTCATCACCTATAAAAATGAAATAATAGACACACCTAAATACCTTAAAAAGCTAGTGCTTGATTATGACAGCGTTTCACGCCTAATTTACTGTGGTACCAAACCTCAAGGCATTGCTGATTTTCATTTAAAAGTTGCTGAAGGCAAGATAAAAACAATTTTAGGTCGCATCATTGATAGTAGTAATTTGCTAAGCTCAGGTGCGAGCAATCTTGAACAAGCCGCACAAATAGCGAAAGAAGGTGCTGAGCAAGAAACGACTGAACTGCATCAGGTATCCACCGCTGTTGAAGAAATGGTTGCCACCATAGATGAAGTTGCAAAAAACACCACGCTCACCTCTCAAAAAGTAAGTCAAGCACATTCAGATTGTCAAATCGCTACAGAAGCGATGCACCTCACCATGGAAAAAGTAAACCTTTTAGCGCGAGACGTCGCAGATTCTGCATCATCAGCCACAGAGCTGACCAAAGAAGTAGAAAAAGTAGGTAGCATCATGCATGAAATTCAAGGCATTGCAGACCAAACAAATTTATTAGCGCTAAATGCTGCAATCGAAGCGGCAAGAGCGGGCGAGCATGGTCGTGGTTTTTCAGTTGTGGCCGATGAAGTGAGAGCCTTATCAAGTAGAACACATGCGGCAACAGAGCAAATACAAACGTCAATATCAGAAATGCAAAGTACGTTATTATCTTGGGTGCAAACAATGACCAAAGGTAAGGAATCTGCTGAAAGCTGTGTTGAAAAAGCCACGGAAGCTCATAACGTTGTTGATAAGGTCTACGCTTCAATTACTGACATTTCTGACTTAGCTATTCAAATATCGACTGCTTCAGAAGAGCAAAGCATGGTATCGCAAGAAATCAGTCGCAATATTATGAATATCAGTGATGCTTCGCAAAATAATCTTCACCAAGCCAATGCAGTAGAAAGCGAAACGGTAAACATTAAAACGAGAGCCAATTCCCTCGGCGCTTTAGGCCAAGCTTTCAACGGATAAAACTGATGACTAATTATATAAGCCACCAGACTCAACTACTTAGGTAAATAGAGGTAAATAGAGGTAAATAGAGGTAAATAATTAAACATTTTGATTACTATTCCGTCACCTGATAGGGTATGTATTATGGAAATATTGATATAACTTAAAGGGAATTAATCAATGGCTGATAATGAAACTCATCTGGTACAACAATCTCGTCGCCAATTTTTACGTAAAGCGAGCATGTTAGCGCTAGGAGCATCTCCACTGCTTAGCTTAGCGGCAACCGACAACAATGAAGGCGTCAGTCTAGCTGGCGGTATGAGACCTTTAGTTAAATACCCAGGAAAACGGGATTTGATTTTAGTTCACAGTAGACCCCCCCATTTAGAAACACCTTTTTCTGTCTTTAATGAAAGTCTTCTTACCCCAAATGATGCCTTTTATGTTCGTTATCACTTGGCAAACTTTCCTACCGAAATAGACCTAAATAGCTATAAACTTAACATCAACGGCGCAGTTAAAAAGACACTCCAGCTTAGCCTTGAAGAACTCAAGTCAATGGCAGAGCCTGTTGATGTTGTTGCAGTTAATCAATGTTCAGGCAACAGCCGAGGTTATTCATCACCACGTGTTTTTGGTGCTCAACTAAGTAATGGTGCTATGGGGAATGCCCGTTGGACCGGTATCCCTCTTAGAACTGTGTTAGAAAAAGCAGGTGTATCACCTGAAGCAATGTACGTGACTTTTAATGGCCTTGATAAGCCAGTATTACCCACTACTCCCGACTTTAAAAAAGCACTAAATATAGAACATGCTCTTAGCCCCGAGCCCTTACTGGCATGGGGAATGAATGGTGAAGATCTGCCTTTTTTGAATGGTTATCCTTTAAAGCTAATTGTTCCAGGTTATTTCGGTACTTATTGGGTTAAACATTTATCTGAAATCACGGTATTAGATACTGAATTCACTGGTCAAGATTCCTATTTCATGAATACGGCTTATCAGTTGCCCGACAACGACTGTTTATGTGTTACTCCAGGCAGCACAACGGATAAAAGTCGTCCAATTTCAACTCTGCCAGTGCGTAGTTTCATTACTAATATTTCTGTTGGAGATACCCTGCCCTCAGCCGAGCCAATTGAACTTGAAGGCATTGCCTTTGACGATGGATCTGGCATAAAAGATGTTGATATCTCAATCGATGGCGGTTTAACTTGGCTTACCAGTACCTTAGGTGAAAGCTTAGGACGTTTCTCCTTCCTTCCATGGAAACTTACCGTAAGTTTTGCGCAAAAAGGAAAGGCAACTGTCATGGTACGAGCCAGTAACAAAAATGGTGAAGTGCAACCACTTAGAGCAAGCTGGAATCATGGTGGCTATAGACGCCATGCTATTGAATCAGTCGCCATTAACGTTACATAGAGGTAATCCCATGTCTAACAACACATCACTTACTAGGTTATTGAATTCTGCTTTTATTGGCTCTTTGTTAACCATTGTCGTGCTTGCGAGTATGTCACCGTCAGTTAGTCAGGCATACGCGGCGGTTGATACAGCCATAAAAAAAATAACGCTGCCAGCAAGTACTATTACTCTACCCAAATCAGCATTACCTGGTTATAACCTAGCCCTGCAAAAATGTACTATTTGTCACTCCGTTGATTACATACATCATCAACCCCCGGGCATGGATCAAAAAGCGTGGACAAGTGCGGTGCTAAAAATGCAGCACTCCTATGGAGCACCATTAAGTGAATGTGATATAAAAAGTATTGGTGCCTATCTATCAGTTGTCTACGGCTCAGCCAAAGCTGATGATCCAACAATCATTAGTGCTT
Organism: uncultured Colwellia sp.; assembly: GCA_913058405.1. Taxonomy (GTDB): domain Bacteria; phylum Pseudomonadota; class Gammaproteobacteria; order Enterobacterales; family Alteromonadaceae; genus Colwellia. The sequence goes on from CAJXRC010000017.1 coordinate 13,548, forward strand.
CTCAATTACCTGTTAGTGCTCAGCCTTCTGATAAAGCGCTCGATGTACAAGTATTGCTAACTAATAATGGATGTACCGGCTGTCATGATATTAATAAGACAATTGTTGGTCCAGCATTTAAGGCTATTGCCAAAAAATATAAGAGCGATACAGACGCTATTAGCAAGTTAGTTGTCTCTATTCGAAACGGCGGCAGTGGAAAATGGGGAAATATGGCTATGCCACCGATGAATGTTAATGATAAAGAAGCTCAGACATTGGCCGGATTTATCCTCAAGCAGTAACTTACAAAACTAGAGAAGAGCCGCCACGACCAAAATCTAACGGCTACTTTCATCTACCACTTATATACTTCCAACGAGAAAGAGTGCCCAAGGCTGTTTTTTATAATGTATTTAGTTAACTTAACTAAACAGTAATAATTAATCGGTCATCATTATTCTACTGTGGTTCTTATTACGCTAACTTACTTTGCCAACTTAACTGGCTGCTCGATAACATCAACCGCAATGGCTGCTGAACCAGCTCTTCTAGGGTCTGCTGCCCCTAAAAAGACGCCATTATGTTTCATGATGGCTTGTAAGCTACCCAATGAACTAGAGACTTTGACGTCATAACCCTTCGCTTTTAATATATCAACGGTATCAGCAGGGATATTCCTCTCAACAGATAACACATCAGGTTGCCATTGGTGATGAACTCTTGGTGCATTGGTGGCTTCAGCAATATTCATTTCAAAGTATAAAACATTAACCAATTGTTGAAATACCGAGGTAATTATTTTACTACCACCAGGCGTGCCAGTAGCAATATAGGGTTCACCATTTTTTAACACAATCGTTGGTGTCATTGAGCTAAGTGGACGCTTTTTAGCTTCAATAGCGTTAGCTTCACCGCCAATCAGACCATAACTGTTTGGACTACCTGGTTTTACCGAAAAATCATCCATGGTGTTATTCAGTAGAATTCCCGTGCCAGGAATAGTAATGCCACTACCGTAGTTATGATTTAACGTATAAGTACTACTAACCACATTCCCCTCGGCATCCATTACAGAAAAATGCGTGGTATCGGGGCTTTCATATTTACTGGGTTCTCCAGCTTTAATATCACTTGAAGGGGTTATTTTATTCCGCTCAATATTTTTACTGAGTTCTTTTGCGTATGCTTTGCTGGTTAAACCTTTACTGGGGACTTTGACAAAAGCGGGGTCACCTAAAAAGGAGCTTCTGTCAGCATAAGCACGCTTAAATATTTCAGTTTGCAGGTGTATCAGCGCTGCGGAGCCCGGCTGAATGTTTTCTAAGTTAAGAGTTTCAAACATATTTAGCATTTGAATAAGGTGCACACCACCTGAACTTGGCGGTGGCATAGTTAAAATTTCGAATCCTTGAAAAGTGCCACGAATAGGTGCTACTTCATTCACTCTATAATCCGCGAGATCTTTTGCAGTAATAAGACCATTACCCTGCTCCATGGCAGCGACAATTTTTTTTGCAATATCTCCTTGGTAAAATCCAGATTTACCCTGCTCTCGCAAATAGGCTAAGCTATTTGCGAGATCTTTTTGTATCCAAACTTCGCCAGCTAGGTACGGCTGGCAATTTTCTTTTAAAAATACTCGGCATGTTTCTGAATTGACTGATAAAAACATTTGTTCTTTATAAAAAAATCGCGCCATATCATCGTCAACAACAATACCCTCCCTAGCAAGTTTTTCTGCCGGTTTAATTACCTCAGACCAAGACATTGAACCATAGTTTTCCAAGGCATAATGTAAACCTGCAACTGTGCCAGGCACACCCGAAGCAGATAATGTTTTCAATGACTTATTCACTATCGGATAACCATATTTATCAAGGAAAACATCTTTATATGCTGAAGCAGGAGCCATCTCTCGATAATCGATGGCAATTGTTTTCTTTTCATCGGCTAAGTGGACCAACATAAAACCACCACCGGCTAAATTTCCAGCGCGTGGTAAAACAACGGATAAGGCAAAACCTACCGCTACCGCAGCATCAACTGCATTTCCACCTCGCCTTAAAATATCAGCCCCTACTTCACTCGCTATTCGCTTTTGGCTCACTACCATGCCCTTTCTGCCAATGACAGGATGAGAGATATCATGATAGTCAACCAACTGCCACAAACGTGGCAACTCAGTTTTGCTTACTGGCTCAATTGGTGACGTTGCGACACTAGTGGTAGCGATGAAGGCTAAAAAGCAACAAGCTAGTTTTGTAACCGCATATCGGGACTTTTTTTTGGGGGATACACTGAAAAACAATTGATGATTAATATTGGTAATAAAATTATTTTTCATAGTTATTTCTTTATTTCATGAAATTTTCCAAAAAGGAAAATGGATGGATAAACTGCCCAGATTCTACTAGACAGTCTGTCGTTCAGAACATTATCAGCATCAATAATTGTAAGCAAAAACCTTCATCTATTAATGACACTTTTTAGCATTGTAAAACATTTCGATAACATTACGCAGCTATGCTTTGTATCATGACGTGTCGAATCAATATTCAATTAAAACGAAAAGCCTTACGCAGTTGGCTTTTCAGATATCCACAGTTTAATATTCCCTTGAACCACGACAACGTCATTTTCATCGTATGCAGTGATATCAACGAGCATATCACCCGGCTGCCAGTCTTCAGCATTAACCTTAGCAACACATCGAATATCACTACCTGCTTTTGCGGTGTAATCAACGGTCATTCCTTTTGGGATCCAACGAAGGTGTTTAGGGACTGATGCTTCTGCCATGACACCCATAGCCATTTCTAAACCATTACAAATAGCGATGACATGAACCGTTTTTATATGATTAAAAACTTTTTTTCTTTTTTTGATAAGACAAGTGCACTGGTTAGGTACTAATTCTGAAATTTTAGGGCTAATTGTCGCGAAATAAGGAGCGATACGGCTCACCATAATTGAAAATAATTTATTTCCAAACGGGTATTTTTCAAGTTTATGGTATAGCGATAGTGTTTTATTAGTCTGGTTCATAATCTGCTTTTAATTGTTATTTTAAAGATATTTTTATATGCCTGAACATAATCAGTTTTCTAACTTATCATTAGGTGTACATCTCTACAAACAAATGCCACTGTCTTTGATATTCTTGCTGTGAATATGTCTGCTATAGGTAGGCTTTTTCAACCACCCAATTAGCCTCGTTCATTATCAGGATAGATACTTAGAAAAATGCTCAACCACATAATCTTTAAATGCTTTTAAACGCAGTGGTTGATGCTTGTCTTGTACGTATACTAAATAAAAAGGTGTCGACTCCACCTGCCATTGATCAAACAGCGGTACCAGTAATCCTTGTTCAAGTTCGGTTTTACAATATAATTCTGGCACTCTAATAATTCCGTTACCTGACATAGCTGAAGAGACCATCACCCGGCCACTCTTACAAGTAAGATTACCTGCGACAGTCACTTCAGTTTTTTTATTATTGTCGCTGTTAATGAAGGTCCAGTTTTTTAGGCTACCAGCAATACATCGATGGCGTAACAAATCTTTAGGGTCATTCGGTTTACCATTTATTGCTAAGTACTTTGGACTCACATAAGTATTTATCTTTATATCGGTAAGTTTTCTCGCAATGAGTGATGAATCCACTAATTCCCCCATACGAAAAACAAAATCAAACTCCCCTGAAACTAAATCTACTCGCCGGCTAGAGAAGTCTAGCTCAATATTAATATCTGGATGCAGCACCATAAAATCACTTATCAAGGAAGCAATGATCTCTTCTGCAATGTAACCACCCACGCAATTAATGCGAATATTACCCGATAAAGAATCAGCACTTTCAAGCACTCGTTCAATAGCATGAGATATACCATTAAGTGACTGTTTGCAGCGTTCATAAAACGCTTCGCCCTGTGCCGTTAAATGCTGCGTTCGGGTAGTCCTTATCAATAGACTAACGCCAAGACTAGATTCTAATTGAGCTAATTGCTTGGAAATATGTGACCTTGAACACGCTAATTTTTCACTTGCTTTCGTAAAGCTCCCTTGCTCAGCCAGCACAACAAAGGTTCTAATATCAGAAAGACTCACGTGTTTTTTCATACGACCTCTTTGTCAACTTAAAGTAAACAGCTGATATTTTTGATGAGTATATATCACCAATAAATTATAAAGTAAAACGACTCAATGAGCTAACTAAGTCATTCATGCATCAGATATAAATGCCCTGCTATAGCCTTTTCTGAGTTATCAAATAGTTCGATTGGTAACTCTTAGTCATCAATGATGTAAGTAAAGTGGTATATATCATTACCCGAGGTTTCTTTAATATTAACTCAACAGAAAAAACTCTATGACGAGGTCTTAATATGAAAAATTTAGTGGTTATTACTGGTGCGAGCTCAGGCATTGGCGAAGAATTAGCAAAACAAATGAATGCACAAGGTCACCCTTTATTGTTACTAGCAAGAAGAGTAGAAAAACTTGAAGCCCTTGGACTTTCAAATACCCTATGCATGAAAGTAGATGTGACTGATAAAGAAGCTTTCCAAAATGCGATTAACATCGCTACTGATAAATATGGTCCTGTTGACCTACTGGTAAATAATGCCGGTCTTATGTTACTTGGCCAAGTAGATGTTCAAAATGCAACTGAATGGCAGGCAATGTATGACGTCAATGTAATAGGCTTACTAAATGGCATGCAAACTGTGCTACCCGCCATGAAACAACGTAATACTGGTACTATCATCAATATCAGTTCGGTTGCTGGCAGAAAAACATTCGGTGATCATGCCGCTTATTGTGGAACTAAATTTGCTGTTCATGCTATTTCTGAGAACGTTAGAGAAGAAGTGGCTAATAACAACGTAAGAGTCATCACAATTGCCCCTGGCGCTGTTGAAACAGAGTTATTATCACACACCAGCTCTACTGAGATCATTGCAGGGTATGAGTCTTGGAAAAAAGAGATGGGCGGTGTTTTAGCACCTATTGATGTTTCTAACGCAATTTCGTACGCATATAATCAACCGCAAAACGTGTGTATTCGTGAAATTGTTTTAGCACCAACAAAACAACAACCATAATTAAATAAATGTAAACCCAAAGCGCTTCAGGTTTTTGAAGCGCTTTTTTTCTGTCGATCTAGGTATTATGACAAAATATCGCTCGATACTTATCTATCCCCGCCAATAAAGAATATCAGTACATCATTTTTCTCATGCCATCGATTAGCATAGCTATTTAAACTCGTTTTTCTCTTCAAAAAAACCAAAAATACCTGATAAAAATAACATTATCTTCTATATCACAATATTTATGTTCAATTTATATAACATATTCCTTACACTTTATTGCAAACAATAACAATTACCATTAAGATTTGCATCTTCATAGTATTACAGAAGAAACTTTCCTAAAAGACGAAAATATCGCTGCTTCTCTGAACGTAGAACAAGCGAGTTATCTTTCTTTTAAAAAATCTATTTGAAAATTAATTTCATCAATTGAATAGTACTGAATTTAATTAAAACACTGCTGGCTGGTGGCTTACCAAGTCTAAAGAAATATAGGGTTCAAGACGCTTCGGCAAATAGAAACTCGTCAACTTTCGATCAGCTTTAACTAATACAACACTAACTATTGAACATGTAAAGGACGAAACAATGAACAAGCTTGCCCTGCAAGGGATACCTAGAGATAACAACCAATTTAAAAAATGCAAGATTGCACTGTCAATTGCACTTACTTTTACTGCTATTGCTTCTCATCAAACAGCTCTTGCCGAAGATAATAACCAAGAGTACGAAAGAATTATGGTCACCGGCCAAAAAATTACTCGTACATTACAAGAAACACCCGCCAGTATTGCAGTATTTAGCGCTGAAAAAATTGATCAACAAAATTTAGGCGAAATTAGCGAAGTATTATTTGAAACGGCCAATGTGCAATCTACCAGTAACGGAAGTTTCAACATTCGTGGTATTGATGCTTTCAATGTTTCTGGCTCAGGCTCTAGTGCTTTAGCCAGTGTTTACATTGATGCAGCAGCTTTACCTGAAAGACTTATTCGTAATGGTTTTTCTACTTGGGATGCTAGTCAAATTGAAGTACTGCGTGGGCCACAGTCTACCTTACAAGGCCGTAATGCACTCGCTGGTGCGATAATAATGACCACAGCTGCGCCATCACATGAATGGAAAGGTAAGTATAGATTACAAGTAGGAGAGAATGGCGAGCAAGAGGCCGCTATTGCTTTTGGCGGTGGACTTATTGAAGACCAATTAGCATTTCGTTTTAGTGCTGAGAAGGAGGATTTTGATGGCTATAATTACAACATCACTCGACAAGAAGACGCTGATTTTAAGAATGATGAACTGTATCGTTTAAAGCTATTATATACCCCAACCGCAATTCCTGATTTGTCTGCGCAGCTGAGTTTTACTCGCGCCACCACAGATAAAGGCACGGAAACCGTCAATGTACCTGAAGGTGGCAATCCTTTTGAGCAACGCTTTGTCACCAACAATGACCCACAAACTTCTGTATTTGAAACAGATATCACAACATTAGAAGTAAACTACCCGCTCAGTGATATTTGGAGTGCTACCTCAGTTTCCACCTATTCTGACGTAACAGCTGGCTGGAATGATTTCGATAGTGACAATGGACCTGAGGACGGCGGTACACGATTTAACAACGAGAGTATTAAAACCTTTAGCCAAGAATTTAGACTGACATTAGATGGTGACCGACTTAGTGGCTTAATCGGCGTCTATTACTTTGATCAAGATTTTGCTGGGAAATACGGCGGAAAAAATAGTGTTTCTTTAGCGTCATTGGGTCTCTCGAGTACCTCGTTGATGAATGGATTTGGTTTAGATCAAGCAACAGCTGACTTTACCATTAATCAATATGCAGATTTTGATCCCGCTAAAATTGATACGCAAAATACCGGTAACGAAGAAATTAAATCCACGGCATTATTTGCTGACTTTACTTACGAGATAAATGAGCAGTGGAATATTTTCGCTGGCTTTAGATGGGATCGTGAAGTGCAAGATAATGCGAGTGACTCAAGTGTTAGTGTCGAAAACTTAGCTGAATTGCCCAACGCAAACAACTATCCGGCGCCACTAAATAGTCTTATTGATGGCATTAATTCACAACTGCTTAGTTTTGTCGCTGATGCAAGTAACGTAGCGCCTGTTACTGATGCTAGTTTTAATGAGTTTATTCCTAAACTTGGTATTAGCTATATGTGGAATGATGATTTAACCACTAGCTTTACCTATCAAAAAGGTTATCGCTCTGGTGGTGTCGGTGTTAATACCGCAAAATCAACTCCTTACCAATTTGACTCAGAATCTACCAGTAACTATGAATTTTCATTGCGATCATTTTGGCTAGATGGCGATTTAATGTTTAACGCTAATGCTTTTTATATTGATTGGGAAGATCAACAAGTTGACGTACAGCTCTCAGAAAATTCTTTCGACTCTGAAACTAAAAATGCGGGAAGTTCTACGGTAAAAGGCTTCGAATTAGAAGCCTTTTATCAACTATCAACTGAGTTAGAAATTTCTGCCTCGCTAGGGCAAGCAAAAACTGAATTTACTGACTTTATCGTTACCATTCCAACAAATGGTGATCCTACTGTTTTTGACTTAACCGGAAGAAGTTTTGAAAATTCACCCGAGTTTACTGCAAATTTAGCGGCAACTTATTCAGGTGATAATGGCATTTTTGCCAATATTAGTATGAACTACGCTGACAGCTCAAATGCCGATACGAACCCATATAGTCGAGGGTTACAAGAAGGCGACGATAATTTCGATTTACAAAACGATAGTCGTACTTTAGTTAATATGAAAATGGGTTATGAATGGGAATCTATTGGTTTATACCTCATTGGTAAAAACGTACTGGATAAAGAATATGTTTCTGGTGCCGCATTCGGCACAGGAAGACGAGTCGTGAAACAGAGTTTAGGTGCTCCACGTCAACTCAGCGTAAGCCTACAAGGTGTTTTTTAAGAGGTAACTTATCTAGTATTAAATATGCTTAGTTGAATTCAAGTCACTAAAAAAGGGCTATTTATTAATTTAAATAGCCCTTTTTCTTTTATGAATTGGTAGATGATATCTCGAGAGTTAATTGCACTTAATAATGAAGAGTATGCCTCATACTCTTCATTATTATCACCAACTTCTCACTAAGCAGAAGCCATTTCAGCTGTCATTATTGGTTTTTTATTTGCTAGTTTATGTGCAATAAAAGTAAATAAAGCCGCAATAACTGCTAAACCTGTCTGCATACCAAAGACAGTTACTTCATTAGCCTGCCAGAGTAATTGTAAATTTTCACTATACATAAGCCAATCACTAAATATGGTGAAGAACAACACGGCACCTGCAAGCCTAAAGCCCCCCACAAGCAATGTTTGTTTGCTAATAAAAACCGCCACGATTGCAGATAATACTAAACTGCCCACAAAAGCATAAATAACAAAGTCTGCGCGATTTATTAATGACACAGGTATTAACCGTTCGGCTAAAAAGGCCACGCAACAAGCTAAACCAATCCCCAGTGTACTGACTAATGTTGTATGGGTGACAATTTTCACTGAACGCTGTGACGCTTTAAGACGTTTCTGGCGCTTTTCAATCCATAGCATATTACCAGTAACAATTAGTACACAAACCGCAATGCCCAAAATGAAGTAAATAAAACGTAAATCTAGGCCAGCAAAGCCGCCAAAGTGCAATTCACTTAAAGTATCAACACCATGACGTACTTCACTATGTTGCTCGGCATCATCTTTAAAAATTATCGAATTATCACTGAGGTTAAGTGCCACTTCATAACGTTGGGCGAACATGTTATCTACTCGACCTATCAGATGCATTGCTGCACTTTGATCGCCATAGTTATACATGCGCACTACTTGTGGCATATGACCGAACTCAAGACGATATTGTTCGACTAATTGATCAATATTTTGATACTGGTGGGGTTTACTTTGCCATTCAACTTCAACACTGCGCACGCCAGCATCCTTTAACAACGCATCTTGATCACCTTTATACAAGATCACGGCAAAAGCAATTTGGTAAATAATGACTAAGTTAAAGATCAAACCACTAAGCGCATACATTAAAGTAAACGGTAAGCTAATGGTGCCAATAACATTGTGCATATCTAACAGTTTACTGCGCGTATTAGATTCCACTCGATACTGAAAGAAGTTACCTATTAGCTTTCTCACATGGATCAAAATACCTGACAACACCATGAAAAAGAAGAAGAGTGTGACAAAGCCAATCAGATAAACACCATACGGAATGTTTAGGTCTCGATGAAGACGATAAATAAATTCAGCCAAAATAAATTGATCAATTTCGCCGACCACTTTTCCGCTAACGGGGTCCATCAGCAAACCGATATATTCCCGCCCTGCCTCTTCTTCAATTAAATCTACATAGGCTTGGTAGTAAGGGTTTTCTTCAGAAGGTGGGATTATCGTTAAGTGTTCTTTAGCATTAAAAGGACGGTCTGCTACCGCCAATTGCATAATTTTACTTACCGATAAGATTTCACCTTGCTCCACCGCTTGCGTTGGTTGCACAGACCATTGATAGATTTCATCACGAAAAAGACTGATCGAGCCGGCAAAAAATACTGTAAAAAGTAAACTGGAAATAATAATACCAATCCAGCCATGTGCATCTGTTAAGTTTGTCAGTGTGTATTTTTTCATTGCTTAACCCATAAAGTAAAAAACGTTTATAAACGCAGAAACCACTAACGGGTAACCACATCGTTTCCACGCTTGTTTCGCGGACTTAGATGAATAACTCATCACCATAGCAATCGCCCACATAGGAAAAGCCACTAATAAACCAATAATCAACTTTTGATCAATATTTAACGGTAAAAGATAATTAAGGTTAAGCATTATTGAGATCGAAAGTAGACAACCAGCTAAGATTGCCACCAATGTTTTATGCAGCATATTGCCCTCCCGCGCTCACTAGTACTGATAAAAACATCACTGCGGTAATAGCAGTAGGAAAATTTTTATTCTTGATATGACCATGCATAAAGATGATGACAAGCCAAAAGGTCATCACCAAGGCTAAGACATAAAAGAGTGCGATAACCGATATGTGCCATTGCGATGCCGCGATAAAAGCAGCACCGAGAAGGATAATAAACCCACTCCATGCAAATCGTTTGTTGAGCGGTTTATTGAATAGTTTTTGATTTATTGAAGCAGAGTAACTTAAAAGGCAAGCAACCCAGGTTAAAAAAAACGTCAGTTCCATTTGATTTCACTTTATACTGTTGATAATTGTTCGTGTTATCATTTGTATTTTAGTGTTTTTTTGTGAAATTAACAGCATTAATTTTTCAGCCATGAAATAGCAAATACAAATTCAATAATGCTCAAGAGGTTAAGCATAGCGAGTGCTATAAAATATGTGCCATTTAATGCCATAGCGCACTTAACCTTGGGAAAATATGAGGGGTACATGCTGATAACAGTGCATATAGTGACACCAAACGTCAGCCAGTGAAGAAAACCTTATCGCTTCCTTTATAATGATCTCTACCTTTCACTTACTGACGCCAATAACAAATTATATAAACATTTAGCCGCAGAGCCCGTTTTATCGGCCTTCGGCAATGCTAGGTGCAATGGCACATGATAACGATTTGAATGCTCTACTTTGAGAACAACCAAATCTGGATCATGTTGATTTTTAATAATATGTTCGGGTATTCGGCAATAACCCAAGCCATGCTTAACCGCTTGCAAAGCATGGTCAAAATTATCCACCGTGATGCGTTGATTCGATTTCAACCATCCGACATCTCTTTTGACTGATTCTCCTAAATCTCGAATGACAATTTGTCTATTTACTGCCAGATCAGCCATGCAAAGCTCAGTTTTACTCGCTAACAGATGATTTTTCATCACAAGAGGTAACATATTTACTGTACCAAACGACTCACAAGGGTAGTTGGTTATAGGAAGCGTTATGATTGAAATATCGGCACTTTCTTGCTCTACCATACTGGAAGTTTTTGATAATGACGTCTCAATAACTTTTATTGAAGTTGTGCTATTTTCCTCAAAAAAAAGTGCCAGAGGTTCGTATAACCATTTACGATCGCACAGGTGGTCAATAGCAATAGTAATTTCTGATTCAACGCCTTGTGCTAACTGAGTACTGATCTCTTCCAAGACTTGAGCTTGTTCAATCATCGATTGTGCTCTTCTTAATAAAGACTTGCCATCATCAGTCAGTACCGCTCGACGCCCTTCAATTTTTACAACAGAAATACCAAGCTGACTTTCTAATTTTTTGATGGCATAAATCAATGTGGTATGGCTTTTATTTAGCTCAGTTGCTGCCGCTTGAATACTGCCAGCTTTATCTATTTCAAATAAGGTTAACCATTGGTCTAACGTTGTTTTAAGTCTCATTGGTCTATTTATTCCACAGTTATACACAGTTTTATGAACTTTAATGTGTAATTTTTATAGGTAACATAGCACGCATCACATAAACAAAGCACAGTGCTTTGTAATGTTCTTAACTAACAAACAGCAAAACTATTGGAGAAATACCATGAAAAAACTATTACAAGTAGATTTCGATTTTACCGGCCCATTCGGTGAAGAGATGTCGGCATTGTTAGCCGAATTAGCAAGATCTATTAATAATGAACCCGGCATGATTTGGAAAATTTGGACTGAAAATCCAGAAGAACAATTAGGAGGTGGAATTTATTTATTTGAAAATGAAGCTTACGCTCAAGCTTATTTAACCATGCACACTGCACGCTTAAAAGAGATGGGAGTAGAGAAAGTTAGAGGTTATATCTTCGATGTTAATCTACCTTTATCGACAATTAACCATGCCCCTCTGAACAGTGCTCCAGTTGTTGAGGTAAATAAAGATGAACAATAGAGTCTTTTTAACATTGCATGGCGGGATCTATGCTGTATTTGCGCTAGCATTATTTTTTATTCCCTCTCTAGTATGGCCAATGTACGGTGTAGAGTTAAACGACCAGTACGCATATTTCTTGTCACAACACACCAGCATCTTCTTAGGTGGACTAGGCGCTATCAACCTATTGTTAAGGGATATCGAATCGGGTGAAACCGCCAAGAGATTATTTTTGGGCTTACTCATCGCAAACAGTCTAGGTGTTGCAATCACCTTATATGCTGGTGCAATAGGTATCTTCACCGGTTTTGGTTGGAGTGATCCGGCATTTTTTTCAATTCTTTCTGTACTCAGTTACTTTCAATTCAAAAAACAGTAATTTCTTACTAAATAATGAAAAGTGCAGTGTTGTATCCTATATAGTAAAAATTTATAGTAGCTGTGGTTAATAATAGTAAACAAAATCAACTGGTTGATGAGTTTGCTTATGTCAGAATAATTTACAGCTTTACCTTAGCCTTATAAATTTCAACTTCCATTCCATTGAAATAACTGTACTTTTTCAAACTGGTACGATTAGTGCTTTAATCTATATATAAACAGTATAATTAACATTTACTTTCATATTTATTTTAAATTAATTAAAGAGGTTCAATATGAACATAAAACTTCTCCCACTTTTAGTATTCACTGCTACTATTGCTTTTCTAACGCCAACGGCTGATGCCAGTTTAATTCTTGGTACTGGTACTTCATCATTAGTTGGTGGCGATTTAACTGACCCTGAAAATGATGGTTCAGTTAATGCCAACTCCAACTATAATGCAACATTTCGTTCAAGTGTAGAACCAGGTTTTGGCGGTGGCGAATATGCTTTTAACGTGTTTGATAACACTTTAACAGGCGGCAATGGAAAATGGTGTTGTGATAGCGGAAACGTTTGGGTCGAAGCTGATTTTGGCACAGACCGTTACATACTTGATATGTTTACACTCTCTTCAGCGAATGATGTGCCAAATAGAGATTCTGATCAATGGAGAATCTTAGGCTCAAATGATGGTATTAATTACACTGCACTTTATTCTTATGATGTAGCCGGCCAGTCTATTTGGGGTTCAGATCGTTTTGAAGTAGTTCAATTTTCAAACAACGATGATTATAACGTTAATACGGCTTATAGCATCTTCCGTTACCAATCAACCTCAGTTGTTTCTGGCTCTACGCATCAATTAGGAGAAATTGAATTTTTTGGTACTCAGATCCCTGAGCCTTCAACAATTGCTATTTTTGCCTTGGGTCTTATTGGTTTAGCATCTCGCCAAGCTAAAAAATAATATTAAAGATTCTAATTGTATAGATTCTATAAAACACTGATTGTCATGGTCAGTGTTTTTTTATGCCTGAAAATTAGTTATTTATAAATGAAACAAAGTATTCAGCACCATGGAACTCTACTCTAAAGTGAGTTGTTTGCTTCACCACTCATCGAGACATTTCTATACTTACTTATTAACAGCTCAGTTCTATAAATAACCTGTTTTCTTCATTTAGTGCTCTAAACAGCTGCTATAAATTTTTGACTATGTTAATTAGGCTTAAAATCAGTATTTTTTACTTAGTTGACGCAAGGTAATGAAAAGCTTAAGGTCTTCTTAGAGCGAACAGAAAGTAATTAAGACACTTCAACTTATGCTTAACCCACAACATTAACTAACCAAATAAGTTAATCGGTGATTCTAAGCTTTGAAAAGCGTAATTATGTACTTTCAGCGTCAAAGTTAAACAACTATATATTTAAGTGAGCAATGGCGAAAACATCCCATAAAGTGAGTTCATTTCTTCATTCCAATCAGTACTTATTAGCGCTATTCTTTGGCGTTATAGGGGCAATAGTTAACTTATATCCAATAGAGTTGGCTTTTAGTATTGCACTCGTTGTTGGTAATACCGCCTACATTCTTGCTGCTTCATTTTTACGTCCCGGTCTAACACTACTTTGTGCCCTTATCAGCGTTATTCCACTTTATTTCTATTGGGGTCACCCATTTGGCTTCATTACTTTTGGCCTTGAAGCGTGGTTTATTTCAATGTTACGCGCAAGAGGTTGGTATGTACTTACTGCTGACTTAGTATATTGGTTATTAATTGGCATGCCACTTACCGCATTGCTTATTTTGAGTAACATGGAGTTTGCGCAAAGTTTCATGCTATTTAGTGTATTGAAACAAGCTATCAACGCAATGCTCTATACTTCATTAGCTTGTATTTTATTGTTCACTTTTAATGATTATTTCCAATCGATAAAATCAAGTCAGCCGCCATTAGTTAAAAGTTTACCCAAATGGCTCTTGTATTCATTTTGGAGTATTTCTGCATTTTTTGTTATTTGCGTCTCTTTAGTACTCAGTACTAACTTCAGCGAATTTCAAAAGGCACAACTTGAAAAAGAGTTAGAAATTAACAATAACTATATTACCCATATTGGCAATAGTTATTTAAATGAGCATCAACAAGCAATCGAAAATATCGCCTACCAACTTTCTAACATGACAGACCTCGCAGAAAGGCAAAAAGCATTATCAAAATTTCATAATTTATACCCTGGCTTTTTAACCATGCTCATTGCCACTGAACAAGGAGAAATAGAACTAGCATCACCAAATTCTATTATGAAAAAATTAGGTGTTGACCAACGCTCCGTAATCGATCGCCCTTACTTTATTCATGCTATGGAAGAGCAAGAATTATTCGTTTCTGCTGTGTTTCTAGGTCGAGGTTTTGGCGCTGACCCAATTATCGCCATCAGTGCTCCACTCTATCAAGATGGTAGAGTCACTGATCCTTCAGGTATTGTTGAAGGCTCTTTAAATTTAGGGAATTTTGGTCTTTATGACAAAATAGGCCACGATGAAAAGCTAATCAAAACCATTGTTACAGACCAAAATGACCGAATTATTTATTCTTCAGATAGTTTGCAACTAGAGACCTTATCTAAATTTTCCTATGAAGATCGAGCCTATAAAAACTCATCAAACTTGATCAGCTTAACATCAGAAGAAAATGAAGGTGAAATGTTCATTCACAAGCAAACACAATTAATGAATAACTGGAAAATCCATTCATTGATAGAACATAAGTTTTCTTTGAAAAACATAGAGGATTTGTACTTAGTCATGTTCTTAACATTGTTTGTTACTTTACTTACAGCCAGTTTTTTTGCAAAGAGGTTCGCTATTCATTTGAGTCGCCCGCTTAGATTCGTTATGGATGAACTATCACAAGCCAAAAATACGGGGGATTTTAAAGATGTTCCTTACGAAACTCCTACTGAAATTCAAAAACTTTACCAAGAGTTAAAACTAAATCGTCTAGCGCTACTAAAAAACCAAAAAGAATTAGAAAATCAAGTACTTGAAAGAACAAATGCACTTAATCAAGCAAATCAAAAATTAACAGAACAAGCAAATACCGACACATTAACAAGGCTATATAACCGTCGTTATTTTGAAAAAAACTTCAAAGTAATGCAATCCATTTTTTCGCGAAATAATTCAAGTTTAATGTATGCAATAATTGATTTAGATTTCTTCAAGAATATTAATGATACTCATGGACACTTATTTGGCGATTATTGTTTAGTTACTGTGGCAAACATGCTGAAGAAGTTTTTCAATCGAGACTCTGATCTTGTGGCTCGCTTTGGCGGTGAAGAATTTGTCGTTGTTTCTCAATGTGATGACGTTGAAATGCTGAGATCACGGATGGATAAATTTCTACAACAAATCGCTGGCTATGAATTTAAAGATGATGATATAGGGCCTATCACATTAACCATTTCAGTTGGTATAGCGGTTGGAAAAGCTAATTATTCCAACCTAGGAGAAGATTGGTTTGCGGTTGCTGATGAGTGTCTTTACGATGCTAAAGATAATGGTCGAAATCAAACAAAAATAACAGTGATTGAAAGTTCTGCTAAAGCTAGCGCCAATGGCTAACGGCTAATACCACAAAAAAAGCGACTACTCTGTGAGTAAGTCGCTTTTTAGTTTCTCAGTTTGTTTGCACGTATTACCTATTAACAACGCACAAATCACCATTCAATCTTGAACTGCTTATTCTACAGTTACTGATTTTGCTAAGTTACGTGGTTGATCAACATCAGTACCTTTAATTATAGCTACATAGTATGAAAGTAACTGTAGCGGTAAGGTATAGACGATTGGCGCGATTATATCGTCACACACTGGCACATCTATCACCTTCATAGTGTCATCACTAGAAAAGTTAGCATCGCTATCAGCAAATACATACATTAAGCCGCCACGAGCTCGTACTTCTTCAACATTCGATTTAAGTTTTTCGATTAAATCATTTTTCGGCGCGACAACTATTACCGGCATTTCTGCATCAATAAGCGCTAATGGACCATGTTTCAATTCACCTGCAGCATACGCCTCAGCATGAATATAAGAAATCTCTTTCAGCTTGAGTGCGCCTTCCATTGCGATTGGGTACTGGTCACCACGACCTAAAAATAATGCATGATGTTTATCGGCAAAATCTTCCGCAAGATCTTCAATTGAAGAGGCAAGCGCTAATACTTCATCCAATTTGGCCGGCAATGACATTAATGACTGAGTGATTTCCGCTTGCTTTGTATCAGACATACCATGATGTTGGCCAATAGCTACGGTCATCATTAATAAACCAACAAGCTGAGTTGTAAAGGCTTTAGTTGATGCTACGCCAATTTCAGCGCCCGCTTTAGTCATAAAGGCTAGATCAGATTCACGTACTAATGATGAACCAGGAACATTACATATAACTAAACTAGATTGATAACCAATTTCTTTCGCTAAACGCAAAGCAGCTAAAGTATCAGCTGTTTCGCCAGATTGCGAAATGGTAACCAATAAAGAATTTTTAGGTACAAAAGATTTGCGGTATCTAAACTCACTAGCTATTTCAATATTACAAGAAACACCAGCAAGCTCTTCTAGCCAATATCTTGCAACCATGCCTGAGTGGTAACTGGTGCCACAAGCAATAATTTGTACATGCTCTACGTTTTTAAATATCTCATCGGCGCCTTCGCCAAACGTATTGATATCTAACATACCATTTACTAAACGACCTTCTAATGAATTACGGATAGCGGTAGGCTGTTCATAAGTTTCTTTTAACATGTAGTGACGGTATTCACCTTTATCACCACTGTCGTGCGATACGTTTGCATCTTTCGCTTCACGTTCAACAGGCTCACCATTTGTATCAAAAATACTGACGTTAAATCGACTAATTTGTGCAACATCACCTTCTTCAAGGTAAGAGAATTTACGTGTTACCGGTAATAATGCCATGATATCTGAGGCAATGAAGTTTTCGCCTAAACCGTAACCGATAACTAATGGGCTACCAGAACGAGCAACAATGATGTTGTCTTGATCGCGACTATCCATTACAACAGTGCCATATGCACCTTCAAGCTGCTTAACTGTTTTTTGTACTGCTGATAGTAAAGTATCACTTGTTTTTAATTCATGATGAACCAAGTGCGTAATAACTTCAGTATCTGTTTGCGATAGAAATTCATAACCTAAACCTTGTAGCTGACTACGTAAGGTTTGATGATTTTCGATAATGCCGTTGTGTACCACAGCAATGGTATTGTTAGAAACATGTGGGTGAGCATTCACTTCACTTGGAACACCATGAGTAGCCCAGCGAGTATGAGCTATACCAGTACCGCCTGTGACAGGTTGTTGCTCTAAAGCTTGGGCAAGTTCTTGTACTTTACCTAAACGCTTTGTGGTTAGTAATTCGTTATTATTATTGATCACTGCAACACCAGCAGAATCATAACCGCGATACTCTAATCGCTTTAAACCTTCTACTAAAATATCTGCTACATCGCGTTGAGCTACTGCACCGACTATTCCGCACATAATATTGATTCCTTTTTCATTTTTACTTGTTTATTTATTGTTTGAGCTTGGTTAACGTTTTTAACTTAAATAACTTAGCTAAGTTAACCTTTGGCGATAATTAATTTTACGCCTTGCTCAGTTAAGGCTGTCCGCATTTCATCAGAAAGACCATCATCGGTGATCACTGTTTGAATTTGCTGCCAATTGAGTTCTAAATTAGGGATTTTCTTTGTAATTTTATCTGATTCAACCATCACGATAACTTCACGAGCAACTTCTGCCATGACTCGGCTCAGGCCAATTAACTCATTAAAAGTAGTGGTTCCTCGCTTAATATCTATACCATCAGCACCAATAAAGAGTTGGTCAAAATCGTACGATCGTAAGACTTGTTCTGCAACTTGTCCCTGAAAAGCTTCAGAGGTAGCATCCCAGGTTCCACCGGTCATCAATAATGTTGGTTCATTTTCTAATGCATGAATTTCATTAGCAATACTAAGTGCATTAGTCATAACAACTAAGCCTTTCTTATTTGCTAATTCACTTACTAAAGCAGACGTCGTTTGACCACTATCAATAATAATACGATTATGATCACGAATAAGCATGGCTGCTTTTTTAGCAATATGTAACTTTTGTTGAGACAGTTGGTCTGCTTTTGCTTCAGTTATTTCGCTGGGCAAAGCAACTGCACCACCATAACGTCTTAATAACAAGCCACTTGTTTCAAGTGCAGCGAGGTCTTTTCTTATGGTAACTTCTGACGTATCAAATTGCTTGGCTAAGCTGTCTACGCTCACTTCGCCCTGTGCATTTAAGTCAGCAATTATATTATGACGACGTTGTTGAGTATTTCGTTTCGACATAGGATTTTATAGTTTACTTATATGATTAATTTATCTCGAATAGTTTCGAATTGCGTAACTTAGTTTCGCTATGGGCCGTATTATGTTTCATACCGAAAGATATTGCAATTTTTAGTTCGCTTTTCACGATAAATCACGCATAAAATTTAGACATTAAAAAAGCGCTATTAAAATAGCGCCTTTAATGAAGCAAGTTATCTCTTCAGATAATTAGCTCTTTTTAACAGGTCGCTGCCAACCAACAACATTGCGTTGTTTGGCTCGAGTTAGTGCTAAATCGTTATCTTCAACTTCTTTGCTTATCACTGAACCTGCACCAACAGTTGCTGAATGACCAATAGTAACTGGTGCTACCAATGAGCTATTAGAGCCAATGAAAGCATTATCACCAATTTCGGTGGTTGATTTATTTACGCCATCATAATTACAAGTAATGGTACCCGCACCAATATTTACCTTAGTGCCAATTTCTGCATTACCCAAATAACTTAAATGTCCTGCTTTACTGCCAGCACCTAAGGTAGTTTTTTTCATTTCAACGAAGTTGCCAACATGTGAGTCTTGCTTCATTACTGAACCAGGGCGAAGGCGAGCAAATGGACCTACCGAACAATTAGCTTCAATAACCGTATCTTCAATAATACTGTTTGGCTTAATTTCAACATTAGTGCCAATGGTGCTGTTTTTAATAATACAGTTCGCGCCTATCTGTACATTATCCGCAAGGCTAACCACACCTTCAAAAATACAGTTTATGTCGATACTCACTTCACTGCCTGTGGTTAACTTACCGCGAACATCAATGCGAGCAGGATCACGTAAACTTGCGCCGGCTATCATCAACTCTTCAGCGATTCTCGCTTGGTACGCACGTTCTAATGTTGCTAATTGCACACGGTTATTAGCACCCTCTACTTCTATTTCTGTTTCAGGATGAGCAGTAGCAATAACCTTACCTTCACCATGAGCTGCAGCAATAATATCCGTTAGATAATATTCACCTTGAGCATTATCACTAGACAAGTTACTTAACCAACGTTTTAGATCGCCGCCATTAGCTAATAAAATACCAGTATTGGCTTCGTTAATTTTCAGTTGCTCTGCGTTAGCGTCCTTTTGCTCAATAATACCAACAACTTGCTGTTGTCCTGAAATTTCTTGACGAACAATTCTGCCATAACCCATAGGGTTAGCTAGATGAACCGTTAATAGCGCCATGCCATCAGTTGGTTTAGCTGCCAATAAACTTTCTAACGTAGAGACTTTAGTTAACGGGACATCACCATAAAGTACTAAGACATCTTCATCATCTGTTAAAAATGGTGAAGCTTGGTCTACGGCGTGGCCTGTCCCAAGTTGTTCAACTTGCTCAACAAACGTTAAGTCATCACCGGTATTATCTTTCGTGAGTGTTGCTTTTAATACGTCTCCGCCAAAGCCATACACTACATAGATATTGCTAGCACCAAGTTGACGTGCACTATCAATAACATGACCTACCATAGGCTTGTCAGCTACACTATGAAGTACTTTTGGCAAAGAGGAACGCATACGGGTACCTTTACCCGCGGCAAGAATAACGACAGAAAGTGACATGATAAATCCATTCATTGAGCATTTTTAAGAGCGCGTATTGTAACCAATTTTATGCTGCCTAGGCTAGGGGTTGTTGATCTTTCAGGATTAAAATAGTTACTCTTTAGTTTGATCAACTTTCAGATAGCATAGTGACAACCTTAATCGGCTCAGCTTTGTTCTGGCTGATCAAGCTAGCCAACTCTGGCTTACAAGAGCCACATTTAGTACCACATTGTAGTTTTTCACCTAAGGCTTCAACACTGCCACAGCCTTGTGTTATCGCTTCGTTAATGGTTTTCTCACCTACGTTATAACAGCTACACACTTGTTTGCCTTGATTAAACTTATCACTCGCAATACCAAGTAATAATGACTGTATAGTCGCAAATTCTAAAGTTTGTGAAGCAAACACATGTTCAAGCCATGCTTGTTCTATTTCAGGCCAGCATGTTGAGAAGTAACCTAAGAAGGCAAGTTTGCCTGCTTGCAAACAGACAATGTAAGATTTATCTTCTTGATTGAACGTTAACCATTCACCTGATAAACCACTGGTTTGTTGACACCATAATAACGCATCTGTAGTTGGCTCATCTAGGGCAACTTGGTAAGTATCGCCATAACTGGCAGTACTTTTAACCCAAAAATCTGCAGCTAGGTTTATATTACGTTTCGCATCGTTACACGTATGAATACTAACGTATTGCTTAAATGTTTTTTTACTTAAGGCAACTGCACCTTGTTTACTTTCTGCTTGTCCTGACAATGGATCCACAATGCCTTGATATAATGAACTTACATTGGCGTGTGAAGCAAAGCTTTTGTTCCAATGAATGGGCATAAAACATTCACCAATGCGTTGTTTGGTGTCCAGCTTTACATGGGCAATTGCTTGTCCGGTGCTAGCAGCTACCGAAAGCATATCATCATTTTGAACTGCTAAAGCTTGAGCATCAGTTGGGTGTATATATAGGTAGGGCTTGTCAGTATGTTTTGATAACTTACTTGTTTTACCTGTGCGCGTCATGGTGTGCCATTGATCACGCAAACGGCCGCTGTTTAATACAAACGGGAATTCGACAGAGGTTTTTTGAAGTGGTAATTGTGGCGTAACGGCAATAAATTGCGCTTTACCTGACGGGGTATTAAATTGTCCGTCAGCATAAACACGGGCACAACCTTCAGGATTAGCAGCATTTACTGGCCATTGTATCGGCGAAAGTTCGTTATATTCCTTGTTGGTTAAGTCACTTAAACCACTTAAATCAAGCAGGCGCTCACCGTCATTTTCAAATTGGGTGAGTTGAACATGTTCTTTGAACACATCACTAACATCATCAAAATCAAAACCATTGAACCCCATTTTGATAGCAACGTCTCGGATAATTTGCCAGTCGTGCTTAGCTTGTCCCGCGGGTAATACAGCATTACGTTGACGAGAAATGCGACGCTCTGAATTGGTGACAGTACCATTTTTTTCTAACCATGGTGTTGCCGGTAATTTTACATCAGCAAGAGACAAGGTATCGTTTTCTTCAACACAATCTGATACCACGACTAGTTCACATTTTTTCAGCGCGGCAGTGATTTTAGCGTGATTAGGTAGGCTTACTACAGGATTCGTTGCCATTATCCATACGGCTTTAATCTCACCAGAATAAATTTTATCGAACAAATCAATTGCTTTAGCGCCTTGTTTGTTCGCAATAGTAGGTGACTGCCAAAAGCGTTGTACTTTGTCCTGATGTTTTGGATTGTCGATATCCATATGTGCGGCAAGTTGATTGGCTAATCCACCCACTTCTCTACCGCCCATGGCATTAGGTTGTCCTGTAATAGAGAAAGGACCACTGCCAGTTTTACCAACTTTCCCACTGGCTAAATGACAGTTAATAATAGTTTGGCATTTATCTACCCCTGAAGAGGACTGATTGATACCCATAGAATAAAAAGTAATCGCTTTCTCACTACTGCAGAATAATCGATAAACGGCGATAAGTTCTTCTATATTAACTTGGCAAAACTCTGCAACCTTTGTGGTTGTCCAATTTGCTGCTTGGGCCAGTGTTTGCTCAAAACCTTCGGTGTGTTGAGCGATATAATCAGTATTTAACCCTTGGTTCTCACTTAAAAAGTGTAATAAACCATTAAAAAAAGCAGCATCAGTGCCAGGCTTTAATTGAATAAAATTATCGGCTAGTTCACAGGTGGCTGTTTTTCTTGGATCAATCACTACAACTTTCATTGCATGGTTAATTTTTTTTGCACGTTCAATACGTTGATATAAGACGGGGTGAGTCCATGCAGCATTAGAACCCGTTATAAATAATAGATCAGTTTGTTCAAGATCGTCATAAGTGCACGGAACAACATCCTCACCAAAAGCACGTTTGTATGCAGAGACCGCTGACGACATACAAAGTCGAGAGTTGGTATCGATATTACCTGAGCCGATATAACCTTTCATCAGCTTGTTGGCAATGTAGTAATCTTCAGTTAACAACTGGCCTGATACATAAAAGGCAACCGAGTCTTTACCGTGTTTTTTTATGATGTCGTTAAATTGCTTAGCAACATAATCAGTCGCTTTATCCCAACTTACTTGCTCACCTGCGATTTCAGGGGCTAACAAACGACCCGTTAAATCGATAGTATTAAGTAAGTTACTACCTTTAACGCATAATCTGCCATAGTTTGAAGGATGGGCAGCTGAGCCTACTAATGACGTTGCTTTGCCATCTGCTACGCCAATATCAACACCACAACCCACGCCACAATAGGCACAAGTACTTTGGATAAGTGACGGTTCACCGGTTTTAATTACAGGTGAGGTAAGCAGTGATGTCGGTAATAAATCGCTCAAACTGAACTCCAAAAAAATTAACCTGGGCTATCGGAAAATCTCCAACAATGTTAGGTTGAAAATTAGCCATAAACGCTAGTAAAAAAGTTGTACTTGCTCGTTTTCAATGCGTATATCGTAAACGGCTATAGTTTGCTCTTCTTGTAAACAACGACCTGTTTTTAAGGAGTAATGTTGTTTATATAATGGCGAAGAAACCACGGGCTCATCGTCAATACAGCCAACAATACCGCGATACAAGACATTGGCTTGACCGATAGGGTCGTAGTTACCTACGGCGTATATTTTTTCTTCGCTGTTAGGAATATGGAAGATGGCAATTTGCTCATCTTCACCCGCCGAGTTAGCTATTAAAGCGCTGATACCAGAATCTTTTACTAGTTCAGTTGCCTTACAAATAGTGCGCCATGCTTTGTTCGTGGTTGTAGTCATTTTGTTGTACTCCTCTTAAGCTTCTTCAGCTACGGCTTCTTTTTCAGTTGCGTCGCTTTCTGTCGATGAGATGTATTTAACATCAATTTTTTCTTGTCCACGTGCAGGACGAATTTGCTCGCGTTCAGTCACAAATTGGATATTACTATCGCTTTGATCTGAGTTAACAAAGGGTTGGAAACGTTTTAATGCTTCTGGATCTTCAATGGTTGTTTTCCATTCACACTGATAAGTACCAACAATGGCTTTCATTTGTGTTTCTAACGCATCATTTAGGCCTAAGCTGTCATTGATGATAACGTCTTGTAAGTAAGCTAAACCGCCCTCTAAGTTGTCCATCCATGTTGAAGTACGTTGTAATCTGTCGCCCGTTTGTACGTAGAACATCAAGATACGGTCAACATAGTTAACTAAGGTTTCATCATCTAAGTCCGTGGCAAATAAATCGCCATGACGAGGTTTCATGCCACCGTTTCCAGCAACGTATAAGTTCCAACCATTATCTGTCGCAATAATACCGATATCTTTACCTTGAGCTTCAGCACACTCACGAGTACAACCAGACACACCAAACTTAATCTTGTGTGGTGCACGTAAACCTTTGTATCTGTGCTCTAAGTCGATAGCCATACTCATGCTGTCTTGCACGCCATAACGACACCAAGTAGAACCAACACATGATTTAACCGTACGTAATGATTTACCGTAGGCATGACCTGTTTCAAAACCAGCATCGACTAATTCTTTCCAAATTGGCGGTAATTGCTCAACACGTGCGCCGAATAAATCAACCCGTGCGCCACCGGTAATTTTGGTATAAAGATTATATTTTTTAGCTACTTCACCTAATACGATAAGTTTGTCAGGGGTAATTTCACCGCCAGCAATTCGAGGAACAACTGAGTAGGTACCATCTTTTTGCATGTTACCAAGGTAGGTATCGTTA
Organism: uncultured Colwellia sp.; assembly: GCA_913058405.1. Classification (GTDB taxonomy): domain Bacteria; phylum Pseudomonadota; class Gammaproteobacteria; order Enterobacterales; family Alteromonadaceae; genus Colwellia. Next base: position 38,123 of record CAJXRC010000017.1, read on the forward strand.
GTATCTTGTAGAGATAAATGAGGTTTTTTAAGAATGTAGTCATTCCATACAGAAGCAAGCACAGAGCCAGCTACCGGTTTACAAATTTCACAACCTAGACCACGACCATGCTTTTCAAGTAGCTCGTCGAAGGTTTTGATTTTTCCAACACTAACAATGTCGTATATTTCTTGACGTGAATAAGCAAAATGCTCACAAATGTCTTTCTTAACTTCAACACCGCGTTTTTCAAATTCGTTATCAGCAACGCTTTTAACCAAGGCAGCACAGCCACCACAACCAGAGCCGGCTTTAGTACAACTTTTAACATCGCCAACGGTCATCGCGCCTGCATCAATAGAGGCAATAATGTCCCCTTTAGTCACGTTATGACATGAACAGATGGTTGCGGTATCAGGTAAGGCATCAACGCCTAATGTTGGCTTATCAGCAGCCATTGGCAAGATAAGACCTTCAGGAGATTCAGGTAATTCAATCGCGTTTAGCATGTATTGCAATAACGTGTCGTATTCACTGGTATCACCAATAAGTACGGCACCTAACAATGCTTTTTTGTCGTTTGATACAACGATTTTCTTATAAACACCTTCAGGTTGGTTCTCATAAGTGTAGGTTAATGCACCTTCAGTTTTACCGTGCGCATCACCAATTGAGCCAACCTCTACGCCCATTAGTTTTAACTTAGTGCTCATGTCTGCACCGGTAAACTCAGCAATATCTCTGTTTTCGCCATTTCCTTCAGTAGTAAAGCCCGCAATGTGTTTAGCGACAACTTTAGCCATCGCATAACCTGGAGCAACTAAACCAAAAATAAAGTTATTCCATAAAGCACACTCACCAATAGCATAGATATTAGCATCTGATGTTTGGCACTGGTTGTTCACAACAATGCCGCCACGCTCACCTATTGTCAGCTCAAATTCACGTGCTAGGTTGTCATATGGACGAATACCCGCTGAGAATAAAATTAAATCAGTTTCTAATTCGGTATCATCGCTAAAACATAATTTATAACGGCTAGAATTACCTTTTTCGATGACGCTTGTCGCTTTAGAGGTATGAACTTGTACCCCTAAGTCTTCAATTTTTTCTCTTAATAAACGACCGCCGCCACCATCAATTTGAACACCCATTAATTGGGGTGCAAATTCAACAACGTGTGTTTGTAGACCTAATTGTTTGATAGCGTTTGCGGCTTCAAGACCTAACAAGCCACCACCAATAACCACGCCAACCTTGCTTTCTTTAGCGCTAGCGGCGATGTCTTCTAAATCGTCAATAGTGCGATAAACTAAACAATGATCTTGGTCTTTTCCAGGGATTGGTGGAACAAACGGGTAAGAACCTGTAGCTAAAACTAATTTATCATAATGATATGTTTCGCCACTTTCGGTCGTAACATATTGAACGAGTTTATCAATCAAGACCACTTTAGCATTAGTTTTAAAGGTCACACCCAAGGCTTCATAATGCGCTGGTGTAGTCATTGCTAAATCATTTGCAGTTTTGCCGCCAAAATATTCAGATAAATGAACTCGATCGTAAGCTAAGCGGGATTCCGCTGAGAGCACTGTTATTTGGTAATTTGGGTTTTTAGCCATTTCCTCAACAAAGTGATGGCCAACCATGCCGTTACCAACCACAACAATATTAGTTTTAGTTAATAGCTGTTTATCTGTATTCATAAGGACAATCCTACTCAAAATGCGGGAATAAAATAAAACCTGTTAGTAAAGACATACAATTAACAAGGTTTTATTCAAGATGCCTTTAGTAGAGCAAGCTAGATGCCAATATATTTTTTATATACATAACAATATCTTAGCTATATCCTTATACTGGTGATTTAGTCCTTTGCACTAGAGTGAATATTATTGAGCACTCGGACGGTGCAAGTTTAAACAACCCTGTTGCGGGTTTAATACCAAGTTGATTAAGTTCTTTCCCACTCAGCGAGAATTAAAAGGCTTAGAG